>JBLMVP010000088.1:0-8743 GCA_050256755.1 Sphingobacteriales bacterium
GAATCTTTTTTATAATCAATTTTTCTTTCAGGTCTTAATTCAGCTGGTGAAACAAATGTACTACCAAGCAACTCTAAATTATTATATGCAACATCCTCATTAAGACGGTAATATTTACGAATGGTATCGGTTGTTCTGTAATGAATTATCTTAAATGTATCATCCGTAACTCTAAAAACATTAATTTTTTGTTTGGCCAAACTATCCCCATAAGCAGCTACATACTTAACCACTAATACTGCTGAATCGAGTAATAAACTGTCCTTTGGCTTAGTATAATTAAAGGGATAAGTTGGCGGTATAACCTGGAAATATAAATTAGCCTCTGTTTTTCCAAAGATGGGGTCATCAAGGTGACCAAGAATTTGTGCATCAGAAGAAAAAACATATGACGAATCAGAATTAGTATCAGTATAATTTTTTGTAATTACATCAAAAGACTCTTCAAAAGTATTGATGTTATCAACAACAGGAAGAATACCACCACCTATTGTTGTTGTATCTATTTTAGTACAACCGTAAAAAAAAATAAACGAAATCAATAAGTATAAATGATAGCGAAATTGCAATAACTTTCTTTTCACAATGCAGATTGAATGGGTTTAAAATTATTTGCCCGCAAGGTCGTTATACAATTGTAAATAGTCTGTTAAATCACCCTCTGCATTAAAAGGCAGCACTTTCTTTCCTTTCACTTTTGCAAACTCTTCGGTCAATTTTTTTTCTACCTTTTCTGCACCAAAGCTAATGGCATCGGCATAGGTAGCGCCACCACGGAACATGGCAGTGTTATTAGCATCTTTATAAGGCTCAAGCTCTTTGTCTTTAATATTGGCATGGATATTTGCCTTTTTCATAAAGTCGGCACCAAGCTTTTCTTTAAAAGTATTTTGACCAATCGTGAAGAGTACTTTACTGTTTCCAAAAACAGGTTCTTTCTTGTACGCTGTTTTTAAATACATTGGAACCAATCCTGTCATCCAGCCGCTGCAATGGATTACATCAGGAGGCCATCCAAATTTCTTAACTGTTTCTAATGCCCCCTTACAGAAAAAGATTGTACGGAGGTTATTATCGTCATACCATTTTTCATGTTCGTCGTGAAAAACAAATTTGCGTTTAAAGAAGTCTTCATTTTCAAGAAAATAAACCTGCAGGCGGGCATTGGGTAAAGAAGCCACTTTAATCTGCAATGGATAATCATCATTATCAATGGAAACGTTGATACCGGAAAGCCTTACTACTTCATGAAGCCGATGCCTCCTTTCATTTATTATTCCGAAACGCGGCATTATACATCTTACTTCAAATCCACCATCATTCGCTTTAATGGCAAGTTGGTTGATAATGGCAGAGAACTCAGTTTCCTCTAAATAAGGAGACATTTCACTGGCAATAAATAAAATTCTTTTCTTTGTCGACATTTACGGAACCCATTTAAAAGGTGGGCAAAGGTAAGTATTTTTACTTTAAATCCTTAATCAAAAGGACTTTCAAACTGATTAATTGCCATTTTAGATGATAATTTTAAAAAAAAGAAGTGACCTGCAACGTTATTTGCGGCAACAAAGGAAAAAAGGAATAACAATTGGTTTCGTGCCTACTATGGGAGCTCTTCACCATGGACATACTTCACTTATAAACTCTTCCAAAAAAGAAAACGAGCTTACTGTATCCAGCATATTTGTGAACCCGGCCCAATTTAACGATCCATCGGATTTTGAAAAATATCCCATAACGATTGAAAAAGATATTTATGAACTGGAACAGCAGGATTGCGATGTTTTATTTCTTCCTTCCGTTGAAGAAATTTATCCCACGGGGGAAAATATAGCCGAACATTTTGATTTGGATTATTTAGAAACTATTCTGGAGGGGAAATTCAGACCCGGACATTTCCAGGGAGTATGTAAAGTGATGAAAAGGTTATTGACAATTGTTGAACCGGATAACCTTTACATGGGCCAGAAAGATTACCAGCAGTGTATGGTAATTAAACGGCTGATTGAAGTATTAAATCTTAAAATTCATTTCCACATATGTCCGACATTAAGAGAAAAAGAAGGACTGGCGATGAGCAGCAGAAACCTGCGTTTAACCACTGAAGAAAAAGATAAAGCATTGGCTATTTATCAATCACTCAGGCTTTTTAAAAAGGAGTATCAAAATAAATCCTTTGACGAATTGAAGGAAACTGCAAAACAATTACTCACCAATTCCGGTTTTACTAAAATTGACTACATCGAAATTGCCAATGCTGATAATCTTACACTCTTAGATGAATGGGATGGGAAAACTCCTCTTGTCGCTTTAATTGCTGCCTTTATAGGTGATGTAAGATTAATTGATAATATGATATTGACAAATGAATAAAATCAATTGAGCAAACTTATTTAGATTGCAACTGTTTTATTGAAAGTCACTTTAATTATGCAGATAGAAGTTTTAAAATCAAAAATACACCGGGCAACAATTACTGAAGCCAACCTGAATTATGTGGGCAGTCTTACTCTGGATGAAGACCTGATGGATGCCGCCAATGCAATTGAAAATGAAAAAGTACAGGTAGTAAATGTAAATAACGGGTCAAGAATTGAAACTTACCTGATAAAAGGCAAACGGGGTTCCGGTGTTTGTTGTTTAAACGGCCCCGCTGCAAGGCAAGGTGCAGTTGGGGATATTGTTATCATTATTTCCTATGCGAGTATGGATTTTGATGAAGCTAAAACATTTAAACCCTGGATTGTTTTTCCAAAAGATGGCAATAAACTATAATCCACCTGTTAATACAATGCGTAAAAAAATTCTCAGCATATTACAATACCTGCTTTTCCTTGGATTGGGGATTTTTTTAGTTTGGTGGAGTATCCATAAAATTGGTGATAAAGGATGGGAACAATTTAAACAGGCAATGACAGAAGCTCGTTACTGGTTAATTCTTCCGGTTGCATTTATACTTTTATTGAGCCACTATTTCCGCACACTACGATGGAAATTGCTGATGGAGCCAATGGGTTATAAACCCCGTTTTACCAATGCCTATTTTGCCGTCTTAATTGGATATTTAGCCAACCTTGCAGTTCCGCGGTTAGGTGAAGTATTAAAATGTACCATTCTTGGCAAATATGAAAAAGTGCCGGCCGATAAATTAATTGGAACAATTGTACTGGAAAGAGCTATAGATTTTTTAACCCTGATACTTGTTTTTATTCTTTCCTTAATTCTTGAATCACATATTGTTGGTGAATATGCATCCGATATGGTGAAAAGAGTTTACCAGGATAAGCAGGGAAGTTTTTCCTATTCACGAATAGGTCTAATCATTATTGCCATTGTTGTTGTAATTATCGGTACAAGATATTTATTCAAAAAATTTGCACATATCAGTTTTGTTGAAAAAATAAAAAATATATTAATTGGTGTTTGGGCGGGGCTAAGCAGTGTACAGCATATGAAAAAAAGATGGCTTTTTACTTTATACAGTATACTCATCTGGGCTTGTTATTTAACAGGTACTTATATTGGTTTTTTTGCAATGGCCGATACCTCCTCGGTACCATTTAATGCTGCTTTTCCTGTATTGGCATTTGCGAGCATAGGGATGATATTAACCCCTGGTGGCATTGGAGCCTATGCTTTTTTCCTGGCTGCAGTTTTGCAATTGTATAATATTCCGGAACCTATTGGATTTGCCAATGGTACTTTACAATGGTTTGCACAATTTCTTATAGTTTTATCAAGCGGGTTTATAGCCTTGCTATTACTTCCCTGGTACAATAAAAAATTCCCTCATGCGCAGCGTTGACAGCATACAAAAGAAAATATTTGATTTGCCAACTTTAGTAAGACAGGTAAATCAATGGAAATTTTTACAAAAGAAAATTGTTTTTACCAACGGTTGTTTTGATATTTTACATGAAGGACATATTTATTCATTATCGCAAGCTGCTTCCTCAGGTGATGTATTGATTATTGGGGTTAATACAGACGAATCGGTAACCCGGCTAAAAGGTAACAGCCGGCCTGTTAATAATGAACATTCACGTTCCTTAATACTTGCTTCATTAGCCATTGTAGATGCTGTGATTCTATTTAATGAAGAAACTCCGCTTCAACTCATAAAAACCATCATGCCTGACATACTTGTTAAGGGAGGTGACTACATTGTAGAACAAATTGCCGGAGCCAAAGAAGTAATTGCAAATGGCGGAGAAGTGAAAATTGTTCCCCTTTTACAGGGATTCTCAACAACGGGTTTAATAGATAAAATTCATCGCCTCTAAATTTCATCAACTCTTAATCTTAAGCCGCTTTTTGTTTCTTAATTTTACAGGAGTGAATTATTATCATGCTTGATAAAAAAAGAAAAACGATTCCAAGGGATATAAGCTGGCTCTCTTTTAATGCCCGTGTGCTGCAGGAAGCAAATGATCCAAATGTCCCGCTGGGACAACGGCTGCGTTTTCTTGGTATTTTCTCCAATAATATGGATGAGTTTTACCGGGTAAGGGTGGCTACACTCAAACGAATGATTGAGCTGGGTGGTAAAGCAAAAATGCACCTGGAAAATTCACCGGAAAAAATTTTAGAAGAAATTCTTTCCATCGTACTTGATCAGCAAAGTGAATTTAACAGAATCTGGAATACATTATTAAAAGAACTGGAGAAGGAAAAAATATTTATCATCAATGAAAAACAACTCAACAGGGAACAGCAAAAATTTGTAACTAACTATTTTGATGAGGAAGTTAGAACTGAAGTAATACCACTAATGGTGGAAGCTATTCCCCAATTTCCTTACCTGCGGGACAAATCCATTTACCTGGGTGTTGTAATGTCAAAAAAAGAAAGTGCTTATAACAGGAAGTTTGCTTTGATTGAAGTACCCACCCGCAACCTTCATAGGTTTATTTTACTTCCTTCACCAAGACAGGATGAACATTATATTATTTTATTGGAGGACATTATCAGGTTTTGTTTACCCAATATCTTTTCCTATTTCGGTTACAATAAATTTTCAGCCCATGTATTTAAAATAACAAAGGATGCAGAAATAGATATTGATAACGATATCAATAACAGTGTTATTCAGTCACTGGAAAAAGGTTTGAAAAACAGGCGTAAAGGAAGACCGGTACGATTTGTATACGATAAAGAAATAGATCCAGGGCTATTGGAATACCTTATCCGAAAACTCAATCTCAGCAGCAAGGATAATTTAATTCCCGGTGGACGAATCCATAATTTTCGCCACTTCATGGAATTTCCATTCCATATTATTAAACAAAAGGTCGATAAACGAAAACCTTTTATTCATCCTTTATTAAAAGATTCGTTAAGAGTTACAGATGTAGTAATGGAAAAAGATGTGTTGCTCCATCTCCCCTATCATTCTTACAACAGTGTAATAGATCTATTAAGAGAGGCAGCCTTTGACCCTGATGTAACGGACATAAAAGTTACAGCTTACCGTTTGGCAAGAAATTCTAAAATAATCAATGCACTTATCAACGCTGTACGCAATGGGAAAAAAGTAACCATTATGCTGGAGCTAAGAGCAAGGTTTGAAGAAGAAGCTAACCTTGAATGGAAAGAAAGACTGGAACTGGAAGGTGTAAAAGTATTAATTGGCATGCCAAACATGAAAGTACATGCCAAACTTTGTTTAATAAAAAAACGCACAAAAAACACCACCGTACATTATGGTTTTGTAAGTACAGGAAACCTGAATGAAAAAACCGCACTTGTATACAGCGACCATTGCCTGCTAACATCTGACCGATTTATTATGGCTGATGTTAACCGTATATTCAACTATTTTGAAAAGCCTAAGGATAACTTCTCCATTCTTAAAACATGTAAAACTTTATTGGTTTGTCCGGTTGCCATGCGCAAGGATTTAACCAAACTCATCAATAAAGAAATTAAAAATGCCAAAGCTGGAAAACCAGCTTCCATCATACTAAAAATAAATTCCTTGTCTGATGAAGAGATGATGGAAAAATTATATGAAGCTGCCAAAGCAGGCGTTGAAATTAAAATGATAGTCCGTGGCATATGCTGCCTGTTTACTGAAAATAAAAAATACAAACATCCCATTAAAGCAATCAGTATTGTAGATGAATTTCTTGAACATTCAAGAGTGATGATTTTTCATAATGGCGGCAAAGAAAAAGTTTTTATTTCTTCTGCTGACTGGATGGTAAGAAATCTTGATCACCGGGTAGAAGCTGCAGTCCCCATTATAGAAGAAGAATTAAAAAAGGAATTGAAAGAATTTCTGGAAATACAATTAAGTGACAATGTAAAAGCAAGGATTTGGGATAATGAATTGAGTAACGATTATGTGAAAACAAAGGGGAAAAAGATACGATCGCAAATGGAAGTGTACAATTATCTTTACCGAAAATCACAACCGCAACTTCCGGCAACAGAAGCAAAAGTTGTAAAAATGGCTGATGAAACTGCACCCAATAAAAATCAAAATACTAACCCATAAATTGTTATTGAGTTGAGATTAGCAGCAATTGATATTGGAAGTAATGCCGCCCGCTTATTAATTATAGATGTAATAAATACCCCTGATGGAAAAAAAGATTTTATTAAACTGAACCTTGTACGTGTTCCGTTACGTTTGGGATTTGATGTATTTGAAAAGGGAGAAATATCCAAATCCAAAGTAAAAAAAGTAGTGGAAACAATAAAAGCATACCGTCATCTTATTAATATTTACGATGTAAAACATATAATTGCAGCCGCCACTTCTGCCATGCGGGATGCTAAAAATGCTGATGATATTTTACGCAGGGTGAAATTAGAAACAGACATCGACATCGAAATAATAACCGGCGATAAAGAAGCCTCACTAATTTATGAAAACCATGTTGCTGAAAACATGGACAAAGATCACTCCTATTTATATATTGATGTTGGTGGTGGCAGTACTGAAATGACCTTTTTTGCAGAAGGAAAAATGATTTTTAAAGAATCCTTTAATATTGGAACTATACGTTTATTAAAAAACCAGGTGGAAGACAGCCAGTGGCAGGAAATGAAAGATTATGTAAAGCTGGCAACCAAAGATTATAAAAAAGTTATCGCCATTGGTTCGGGGGGAAACATCAACAAAGTATTTTCATTAAGTAAACGTAAAGAAGGCAAACCGCTTTCATGGGAATCGCTTCGTGATTTCCATAAAGAGTTTTCCAATTTTACTATAGCAGAAAGAATGCATTATTATAAACTTCGTGAAGACCGGGCTGATGTAATAGTTCCAGCTCTGCTGATATATATCAATGTTATGCGCTGGGCCGGTGCTGATGAAATATATGTTCCTAAAATTGGTCTGGCAGATGGACTCATTCATAAACTTTATGAAGAGGTCAAACTTCAGGATGTTGAAGTTTAAGGATTAAAAAAATTGTACAATTACCAAATCTATTTACTTTTACCGTTCAAAGCGATTTTGCCAGCAAGGAATTGTTTTATTCTAATGCAGAGCCACTTCCCTCCTGTCGCTTTTCTTTATCAATAAAATTTACAGCATGTCAGTAAATAAAGAAATCAAGAAAGTAACTACCAATACACTGCAAAAAATGAAAGCGGCAGGAGAAAAAATTTCCATGCTCACTGCTTACGATTTTTCTTTTGCCCGGATTATTGATGCAGCAGGCATTGATGTAATACTCGTAGGTGATTCTGCTTCCAATGTAATGGCAGGGCATGAAACAACTTTACCTATTACATTAGATCAGATGATTTACCATGCATCCTCTGTAATCCGCGGTGTTCAACGTTGTCTGGTAGTGGTTGACTTACCTTTTGGTAATTACCAGTCTAACTCAGATATAGCCCTTGCCTCTGCTATTCGCATTATGAAAGAAACGGGTGCTCATTCAATAAAACTGGAGGGAGGAGAAGAAGTAATTGATTCCGTTAAAAAAATTGTAGCCGCAGGAATACCCGTTATGGGACATTTAGGATTAACACCACAATCCATTTATAAATTTGGTACTTATAATGTAAGAGCGAAAGAAGAAGAAGAAGCCAACAAGCTACGCAGAGATGCACAAATTTTACAGGAAGCGGGATGTTTTGGAATAGTCTTGGAAAAAATTCCTGCAGCATTGGCCAAAGAAGTTTCTGAAAGCTTGCATATTCCTACTATTGGTATTGGAGCCGGTGGCAACTGCGATGGACAGGTTTTAGTAATGCATGATATGCTGGGGATTAATACCGAATTTAAACCGAGGTTTTTGCGCCAGTATTTAAATCTTCACGACCAGGTTACCAATGCGGTTCAGCAATATATCAAAGACGTTAAAAATAAAGATTTTCCTAATAAAACTGAGCAGTATTAACGCGTCACTAAAGAACGAATATCAATATCAATAATACTGTTCATTTTCAAACCGGTGTATTTTAGTTTTAGTTTTTCAAATAAGCTGGTGCAGTCAGTAGCCTCTTTATATTTTTTAATCAGTTCTACATCATACACAAAAACTTTTTCAAGATACTTTTTCTCCTTCCACAATTCAAACGCAGTTATTTTATAATCGAGTTTGATATTTTTTTCATTTGTTTTCTCAGCAAATAAAGCAACTGTTTCAGTCTTGTAATCTTTATGCGATAACTTTACTAATTCACAGGTACAAACTTTTTTGATTGATTTACCGGTGGCTGAATCAGGTTCTTTTTTGCTAATGCTGTCCCTATTAACTGCAAAAGCAGGTAACAGATTTAA
>JBLMVP010000089.1:0-2671 GCA_050256755.1 Sphingobacteriales bacterium
GGGTTAAAAGGTTCGTGTTTCGGTATGGACAGGTACCCTGCTTCATGAGACGGGGGCAGGCATGAGGAGTAAAATACAGGCATACAAACTGATAATTGGGGCTATTTATACCCTGTCCACCTACTTTATACGCTTTTACCCTTCTTTATCCATGCTTTATCCATGCTTTATCCATGCCTTTGAGTGGGCTTTGCCTGGCTTTTGCCTGCGGGATGTTTAGTCCAGGAAATAGCTGTTTTGTTGAAGGATGAGTCGCATTCGGGTTAAACAAAAAATGACAAATTTTCTTTTTAAGCATGCCTTTGAATATCGGTATTTCTGATAGCATTTCTTTAGCAATTCACCCTAACCACCCTCCTGTTGTTAAAGAACCAAGCTTCATACTATTTACTTCGATATATTGGTCATTTTATTTTGGCCTTAGTGAACTGCAGTTTGTTTTGTTTAAAAGCAAATGATCCAATTATTAAGTAGATTAAAGGATGCTATCTTAATTGTACCAAGGTTGCATGGAAAGAGACAGAACAACAGCAAACCCATTATTAAGTAATAACTTCTATTTTCTACCCGCTCAGCTATTAAATCTCACAGTTTTAAGCGTTAACATGTAGCAATAAGGTTATCGTGATACCGTTTAAATTATTGTCTTTATCAGGCATCCATTTTCAGTGAAAAGCCATATAAATGATCCTGGTAAAACCTTGAGAGGAACCAACATAAGTGCATTAAAAACCTGTAAAAAACTGCGCTTATCCTGTCAGGAAAATAGCCGGGATTCATTCCGGCTTTTTTCATTATTAATTAAATCAAGAAAAAATATTCACCGCTCAATATTCATCATTCACAGTTCTTGATCACTTCACCCTTCCCTGCTCTTCTTCCGATGCTGTTGACCTATCCCTTTTATTCTTTATGCTTTTACCAAAATTATGAGTGTAAGTAAGTTTGAAGGTACGGTAACCAAAACGCAGTTTGGCTGTTGTATAAATATTCTCTGAAGGGATATCACTTGTTACTTTAAATACAGTACTATTAAATAAGTCTTCGACCGCAAAGCGGAGTTTGCTTTTATTATCCTTAAACTTCTTCTGCACACCAAAATTTGCTATGCCAAATGGCTGAGTCACATAAGCGCCAAATAATGCTTTGCTTTGATAAAAACCAGACAACTCCATGCTATAACCTTTTGGTAAAATAAAATTTTGAGAAGTATTAAAACTATAATTTTTCTGCTCTATGCTAAATGGTCCTTTACTGAAAAATGCATTTATCTGCTGCCAGTTTCCCTGTAAATTATTTTGCATATTCCACCACTTGTTAATGGTAAACGGAAGCGAGAAACTGATATTAAGTGTTTTGATATTATCTAAATTTTCAGCAGCCAGTATCTGTTTATTATTAGTGGAAGTTTTAGGCTGAAAATTAGCTATTGAACCGTCTTCCTTAGTGTAAGACACCGAAAAAACAAAACTCTTCAGCAAATAATCTGCTTTATAAATATTACTGAATGCCGGCTGCAAACCACTATTACCCGAAAAGAAAGTATAAGGATCAATAAATATTACAAAAGGCGCCATATCCTTAAAGGTGGGTCTTGTAATACGTTTGCTGTAAGATAAGTTAACCGAATTTTTATCATCTAATTTATGACTTAAAAATACGCTGGGGAATAACCGCCCGTATTTTCTGTCCACAATATTTTGCTGTAATGCACTTCCAAGATTAGAAGTAGTGTATTCATACCTTAAACCTAACTTAAGACTTGTTTTGGCAGTAGCTTCCACGCTAAAAGTAGCATAGGCTGCTGCAATATCTTCTTTTAAATTATACTTTGCCGTAAGCTCCGGATCTTTACTCCAATTACTTTGCTGTAATGTTTCAACTGCCACATCATTGGTAAATTTTGATAATGCCAGTTTGGTTCCGGCTTCCATGTTTACTTTTTTACCCAGCTTTTTGGTGTAATCAATTTTTCCCACCCAAAAATCTAAGGGAGTAAGTTTAGTGCTTCTTGTCAGTTCCTGTCCCAATAAAACACCTGAACTGTTATAATACTTATTAACGTAATCATTAGGATTATCATCTTTGTAATAGAGATAATCCAAATCAGCAGACAACAGTTCTCCTTCAGCAAACTTATGGGAGTAATTAATATTGCCCATATAATGTTTCCATTGGTTTACTTCATTATTTATAATAGAAACAGCAGTATCAGAAATATTATTTTTTACCATTGAAAGTGTATTGTTAGCCTCCATTACCCATTTGCTGCTATACCCTCCTGTTAAAAATCCAATAATTGTTTTGGGTGTAAGCTGTATATCAATCCCGACACGGTAATTCTGCTGTCCGTCTCTGGGTTCACGGTTGGTTACTGTACTATTATCTGACTGTATTCCCTGGTAAATGGAACGGTGAGTAAAATACCAAACCTGAGTTTGATTTCTCCAGGTAAAAGAGTAATCGCCAAATAAATTGATTTTATTTTTACGGTAATTAAAATTAACAGCCCCGGCAGGAACGTAGCCATGACCATAACCTGCGGTTAAAGAATAAGATCCATTGAGTCCGTTATCCGGATTTGTTATTAAAACAATATTAATAAAGCCTGCATTACCTTCTGCGTCAAAATTAGCCGGTGGGGTAGTAATTAATTCAATGCGTTCAATAT
>JBLMVP010000090.1:0-7553 GCA_050256755.1 Sphingobacteriales bacterium
AAGAAGCAAAGAAAATTGAAACAAAACGGATAGAAGATTCAACAGCAAGGCTGAGTGCAGATTCTAATTTAAAGAAAGCTGCTGATTCAATAAAGAAAGTTCAGGATTCAATAAAGGCAAAGGATACTACTGCTAAAAAAGATGTAAAGAAAGAAGAACCAAAATTTAAAGCCGATGAAAAAGATGTAAAAGTATTCTTCAAAAAAGATATACCGCAGGGCAATGTATTATTAAAGGGTGCACGGATTGTTACAATGAAAGGAGAAGAAGTAATTGAAAATGGAGATGTGTGGGTAGAGAATAACCGTATTAAAGCAGTAGGTAGAAGTGGCACACTATCAGCACCTGCCAGTACAAAAGTGATTGATGTATCGGGTAAAACAATTATACCCGGATTTGTTGATCCGCATTCGCATATGTGGCCTAACTGGGGCGTTCATAAAAACCAGATATGGATTTATGCCACTAATCTTGCTTATGGAGTAACAACAACCAGGGATCCGCAAACCGGAACAACAGACGTTTTAACCTATAGTGATATGGTAGATGCAGGCATGATGGTTGGACCAAGGGTTTATTCAACCGGTCCGGGGGTTGGTTATTGGTATTACAATGTTAAAGATTCCGCACAGGCAGAATCTATTTTACAGCAATACAGTAAATACTATCATACCAAATACATAAAAATGTATTTGACCGGAAACCGTAAACAACGTGAGTGGATTATTAAAGCAGCTAATAACCAGCAAATGATGCCAACCACAGAAGGCGGACTGGACTTTAAATTAAATATGACTAATCTTCTTGATGGTTACCCCGGGCATGAACATGCTTTACCTATTTATCCATTGTATAATGATGTGTTTACATCTATTGCCAAAGCAAGAATGATTGTAACACCAACACTGCTTGTTTCATACGGCGGACCATTTGCAGAAAATTATTTCTGGGAAACCGAAGACCCCTATCATGATCCAAAAGTGCAGAACTTTTTTGCTTATGAAGAATTAGCAGGCAAAACACGCCGCCCCGGTTTATGGTTTATGCCTGAGGAACATGTTTTCATGAAGCATGCAAAAAATATGAAGAATCTTGTTGAAGCAGGCGGATTAGTTGGAGTGGGCAGCCATGGTGAATTCCAGGGCTTAGGCTACCATTGGGAATTATGGGCAATGCAAAGTGGTGGTATGAGTACATTAAATGCATTGAGAACAGCAACTATATTGGGTGCAGAAGGTTTGGGCTTAGATAAAGATTTAGGAAGTATTGAAACGGGCAAATTAGCCGACTTAATTATTCTTGATAAAAACCCATTGGAAAATATACGTAATACCAATACCATAAAATTTGTAATGAAGAACGGAAGGCTGTATGAAGGTAATACCTGCGATGAAGTTTATCCCAATCAGCGGAAACTGGATAAAAGGGAATGGGAATTTGACAAACCAAAAATGAATACGGATATTAAAGAATAGTATTGAACCTGTTTTTTTAAATTAAAAAACCTCCCGCAGAAGAGGGAGGTTTTTTAATTTAATTCCCTTATAGACTACTGCTTCATAAAACTCTTTGTTTCTACGTTACCATTGCTAATAATTTTAACCTGGTAAATGCCGACTGCCAGTCCCGTAATATCAATTCTTGTTTTAGAACTGAATGCACTGGTTACTTTTAATACCCTTCCGTATAAATCAATCACCATCAGTTTTGTGTTCTGAATATTATCATCAGGTATAATTACATCAATATAATTAGAAGCTGGATTCGGAGCCAGTACCAAATTAATTGAAGCTATATTCTGATCTATCAATTCATTGATACTTCCAGTTGTTTTATTCGAAGCTTTAAACGTTCCTGTTTTGAAACTTATCTGCGTATAGTAAGCTGCTCCCGATGTACAATTCACCCAAACTTGCACGTAATAAGATGTACGCGAAGCTAAACCAGTAATTAAATAAGTATTTGTAGCAAAGGTTGCTGTTGTTATCCATGTCTTATCTCTTTGTTTTTTATACTTGATATAATAATTCTGTGCATCTGAAATAGCATCCCAGCTTATAGTTGCATTTGAATTATTAATACCAGTTGCTTTAACATTTGTTGGTGCCGCACAGGTTGTTGCTAGTGTAGTAAAGCTAAGAGTAGATGTTGCGCTACTTAAAATAGCATTACATTTTGCATCAACCTTATAATTATGCTGTGTATTAGCAGCCAGACCGGTTAAAGTGTATGAAGTTGCTGCTATACCGCTTATAGTTGTCCATGTTGTGCTGCTTGCCGGCTTGTATTGCAAATCATAAGAAGTTGCATTACTTACCCCTGTCCAGGTAATAGTTGCAGATGAAGTTGTTATGCCACCTGCATTGGGGTTTCCGGGAGTGCCACATGGCGAAGCCAGCGTAGAAAAGCTTTGATTGGCACTATAAACACTTGTATTAGTGCTACAATTTGTTTTTACCTGGTAATCGTACGGTGTACTTGAAGATAAACCAGTAAGGTTATATGATGCGGTTGTTATAGTTGCAACTGTTGTCCAGGTTGTGGAAGCAGATGTTTTATACTGCAAATCATAACTCAACGCACCGCTTACAGCCGTCCACATTATTGAAGCACTAACGTCTGTTATAGAACTTGCAGTAACATTTGTTGGTGTATTACATGGATCAACTAATGTAGTAAAGCTTTGGCTTGTACTATATGCACTTCCATTCGCACTGCAATTTGTTTTCACCTGGCAGTTATAGGACGTACTTGCTGTTAAGCCTGTAAGGTTTTGAGATGTTGCAGTTATGCCTGCAACCGTTGTCCATGTTGTAGCTCCAGAGGTTTTGTATTGTAAATCATAACTTACAGCACCACTCACTGCTGTCCAGCTGATGGTTGCTGAATTATTGGTAACAGATGATGCAGAAATGTTCGTTGGTATAGTACATGGAGTTGCTTGCGTTGTAAAACTTTGCATCGCACTATATGCACTGTTACCAGCACTGCAATTTGTTCTTAACTGGTAATTATATATAGTAGCAGCCGACAAACCGCTTAAGATTTGGGAAGTTGCTGTTATTCCTGCAACTGTGGTCCATGTAGTTGCGGCAGATGTTTTGTATTGCAAATCGTAACTCACTGCACCCGTAACTGCTGTCCAGCTGATAGTTGCTGATAAATTAGTTACAGATGAAGATGCGACACCCGTTGGCACACCGCAAGCGTCTGCCGCTGTTGTAAAATTTTGAGTAGCGCTGAACGAACTGCTGCCGGAAGTACAATTGGTTCTTACCTGGTAATTATAGATTGTACTACCTGTTAAACCTGTTAAATTTTGAGAGGTAGTAGTTAAACCACTTAAAGTAATCCAGGTGGAACTTGATGAAGTCTTATACTGCAAATCATAACTGCTGGCACCAGTAACAGCCGTCCAACTAATGGTTGCTGAATTATTGGCAATTGAAGATGCAGTTACACCCGTTGGTGTAGAACAGGTTGACACAGCACCTCCATTTAATGCTGTCTCCCATACACCACGTCCATATGTTGCAACCCGCAATGTACCGCTGCTCTTCTGAATTTTTATATCATTAATGGCTACCAGCGGAAGGTTTGAAGAAATATTCGTCCAGCTTGTTGTTGTATTATCAATATAATAAACACCAATATTCATACCCACATATACTGTTTCGTTAGCATCATTATCAACAGCTACGCTACGTGCTGTTATTGCAGGCAGGTTACCTGAAATATTAGTAAAAGTTGCACCTGCGTCTGTTGAAACAAAAACCCTGTTGCTGGTGCTGGCACAGGTAATCCATATTTTTTGAGGATTGGCTTGACTAACAGCAATGGATGTAATTGACGCAGCAGCTGTATAAGTTGACCATGTGGTTCCACCATTAGTAGTTACATATAAAGATGTTGAGTTAGATGCATAAATATATTGTGGGTTAGATGGGGCAACAGCCAAACAAGTTAAAGTGGTTGTAATAGAGGTTCCGGAAAGTTTTGCCCAGGTAGTACCATTGTCTGTTGATTTATATACACCCGTCCATCCACCATAAATGGTATTCGTGTTTGATTCAATTGCCAATGGCGTTACCCACTGACCAGTTGAAGGCTGGGTGAGATTTGAATAAGAACTCCCACCGTTTGTTGTACGGTATAAGGTTCCATTTTGTGAGGTACGCCAAGTTAAAGTTTCAGCTAAAGGACTTATTAAGCAATCCATCCCATCTGCCCCTAACCAATCTATCCATCCTGTATTTTTATAAATACTTGTGCCATTATCTTGCGCACCACCCATGAACAATGATCCGTTTGTTTTGGAATTGGCGATACGGTAAAACTGGCGAATACCTAAACCTGGTGAAAGGTCAATCCAGTTATCACCATAATCAACACTCTTATAAATTCCACCGTCAGAGCCGCTATAAATAGTTTTTTTAACCCATTCAAGACCGTGTACATCCGGATGGTTGTAACCGGTAGTGTTTGGATAACTCCAAATTGTTTCTGCTGTGAAAGAGCTACCTGCATTAAGTGATTTAAAACAAATAATTCCGGCAATATGGACCTCATTTGCATTCAATGGGTTTACACAAATACCCATATCATAAGTAGCCTGGCCTGTTGTACCAGTACCATCTGTATTATATCCGAAATAGTTGGTGCCACTTGCAGCACTTCCTGTAACAGTTGTAACAAAATTTAATCCGGCGTCAGTTGATTTATAAAATTTTCCAAAAATGCTTCCGCTTGCCTGGACCACATATACAATATTCGGATCAGCAGGAGATATACCAATCAGGGTTCTTCCATACGCATCTATTCCGTTAGCAGTGCCAATGGCTGTCCATGAAACGCCATTATCTGCTGAACGCCAAACAGAACTTATCAATGAAGTACTGTTACCATTTCCTGATGCATACATAATATTTGCATCATTTGGCTTAAACTCTATATCTTCCTTTGATTGATTATGCACCTGTGTCCATGATATGCCACCATTAGTTGAACGATAAATACCATTACTGGCTGTTGCAAAAATTATTGATGAGTTAGAAGGATGAACTAAAACTTTTTTTGCACTCAATGGTCCGCTGCCTGTAGCAACCCATGTTGTACCTCCATCTGTTGATTTAATTACACCACCACCTGTTATAGCTGCGTAAATGTTATTAGTGTTTGAAGGATCTATAGCGATATTAAAAATATTCATCCAGCTTGATGAAATGTTATCCATTAATGGCGACCATGTACTGCCACTATTTATACTTTTCCAAATACCACCACCAGGTGAACTTATGTAGATGATTGTTGTATCCGAAGGATTAACTGCAACTGAAGTAATCTGTCCTACACCGGGGTTCCATCCTGTTGTTCTGTTCCAGCTTTTAGGCCCCATTTCAGTCCATGTTCCTGCAAGGCGGGCATTACTGGTAGTTCGCATCGAAGATTTGGCCAGTCTGTAATTAGCCATTTCCATCTCTCCCGGAATGAGATATCCATTTGCATCTGTATGAAACTTAGCTTCATACAACCAGCGTTGAAACTGCTTGTAACCCGATCCCTTGGCTGTGCCAACTCTTTTAAAAATCGCATTGGCCAAATTTTCAATTTGTGAAATGGTCAGATCCTTTCTTTCTGTGAGGGATAAAGCATCCTGCGAATAAGATTTAGCAGCACAAATAATGGCAAACGCCATTAGCAGTTGTAGTTTTCTGAGCATCGGATATAGGATTTTTTACAGTTATAAAATTAGACATGCAGCAATTCTCAATCAAGCGCACTAGTACTTCATTTTTACAGGGTTTCTACTATGTAAAACTGTGCCAACACTTTGTTTTAAAAGACTAATGAAGACAATTAGCCACCCAAAAAAGGCAGCCTAAATATATATCTGATGTTTTGTGGAGATGGTGTTAATTACTTCTTTGCTTACAGATAAGATTTGATAAATAAATTCTATTCCTTCCCAAAATATTTTTCCTCCGTTTTTTTGAGAGCAGTATTCTTCCATGCCGTTATTAAAGCATCTATAAGCATTTCTTTTTATATCTTTTTAAGATTGATGAAGGTAGCACCTTGCCTGCCCCAACCACCGGGAACAGGATAAATAACTTCTTTGTCAAATGAACAAAATACAGATTGATCTTTAATATTTAACTTAACCATCATGATTTTCTTATCAGTATGAAGGGAGGCAAAAATTTTATTTTTTATCCGGAAATCAGGAAGATGAAAATGACTTTTTTCTTCTGTTTCGGGGAGTGCTAATGCCAATTTTCTTGCTGCTTCAACAGTAACCATACCTAAAGATAAAAGAGTAAATTATTTTTTAATCGTGCCATATTTTTAAAAGAATACCAATAACTTTAAAGTATGAAGGATAGTAAATTACATTTTGAAACCAGAGCTATACAATCCACTTTTATGAAAGATAAAAATGCCGGTGCCATAAGTACACCCATTTATCTTTCCACCAATTTTGAAAGGGAAGCAGATGGCTCTTATGCACATGACTTTGTATATGCACGGATGGATAACCCCAACCGGAAACACCTTGAACAAAGTTTGGCAATGCTGGAAAACGGCGCTATTGCTTTTAGCTTTTCGTCTGGTATGGCAGCAATCAATGCAGTGTTTCAATCACTCAAAAGTGGCGACCATATCATAATTCCTGATGATGCATATTATTCAACCGAGGCACTGGCAAGGGATATCTTTGAGAGATGGGATTTGCAGATGAGTAAAGTGGATATGAGTAATACAAACGAAGTAAAAAAAGCCATTCGGCCAAATACAGTATTGATTTGGATCGAAACTCCTTCTAACCCACAATTAAAAATTAGTGATATTGAAACCATTTCACAGATTGCACATGAAGCGGGAGCCATCTGTGTAGTAGATAACACCTGGGCAACTCCGGTGATGCAATTGCCTTTAGATTTGGGAGCTGATATTGTAATGCATTCCGTCACTAAATACTTTGGTGGACATGGTGATGTGCTTGGCGGCGCATTGATATTAAAGAACAATGATGAACTGGCCCAGCGTATTGCTTTTGTTCAAAAAATTACCGGATCCGTTCCTTCTCCTTTTGAATGCTGGTTAGTATCAAGAGGCATTAAAACGCTGGCATTAAGAGTAAGAGCACAAACAGAAACCGCGGGAAAATTAGCAACCTATCTTTCAACCCATCCAAAAGTTGAAGTAGTTCATTATCCGGGGTTAATTGCACACCCACAATATTCCATTGCTGCTAAACAAATGAAAGGTGGATTTGGAGCCGTGTTATCTGTTCAAATAAAAGGAGATGCAAAAAATGCGATGCAGTTAACTGGGAAACTAAAATTATTTACCACGGCAACAAGCTTAGGTGCTGTTGAAAGCCTGGTAGAACACCGCCAATCTATAGAAGGCCCACTTACAAAAACACCAGCCAATTTATTACGTGTTTCTGTTGGGCTGGAGCATATTGATGACTTAATCAACGACTGGAAACAGGCGTTGGGATAATGGAGAATAATTTGAAAATTATTTCTTCTCGACAGGCAATGAAA
>JBLMVP010000091.1:0-3995 GCA_050256755.1 Sphingobacteriales bacterium
ATTTTATTAAGAATTAAAAACTGAGTTTATTTTATCCCGATTGGTAACAATAGCTTTATACAGCATCTCCAAATCAAGTTTACTGTCTTCTTCATAAGTATTATACGTAATAATTGCACTGCCTTTTAAAGAAGATTCGCTGTAAAGAGCATTCTTTACTTCTTCACTTTCAAAAGAAATACGGAAGGAAAGTTTATTGGTGATGTTTTCTGTTGTCTGGTCAAACAGTATTTTACCTTCATCAATAATGGTGATGCGGTCAATCAGGTTTTCCAAATCTTTTACCTGGTGAGTACTGATAACGATACATTTGTTTTCATCCAATGCACCGGCCATTACTTTTCTAAACTGGCTTTTACTCATAATATCTAATCCATTCGTTGGTTCGTCCATCAGCAATACAGAAACATTACTGGCGAGGCCAAAACTTATCATCACTTTCTTTTTCTGTCCGTAACTCATTTCCTGCATATTGGCATCAGCAGGAATTTCAAACTCTTTTACATAACGGTTAAATTGTTCATAACTGAACTTTGGATAAAACTTTGCCTGGTATTTAAGTATATTATCCATCTTAACATTGGGCAGGTAAAACTCTTCGGGTACCATAAACACTTCTTCAAGAAAAGAAGGTTTCCTGTCCCTGGGATTAAATCCCAACACCTCTATTTTTCCCTGTTTTGGGAAAAGTAAGCCACTGATGTTTCGGAGTAATGTTGATTTCCCCGTTCCGTTCTTTCCCAGCAAACCATAAATATGTCCCGGTTGAAGCTGTAAACTCAAACCCGAAAAAACCGGCTTGCGTTTGTAGGAAAAATGAAGATTTTGAACTGATATCATAAACTAAAATTGAATTGGTGTTTTAGTGTACTACTTAAATAGTACACACAAACATACGGCTACTTTGTGAGGTTTTCCAATTTTTTGGGGAATTATTTTTAAAGAAAGGTGGATGAGTGGCAAAAATTAGCTGGTTTTTAATGAGTTGCACTATAGGGAATATCCTTGCCTAATGGGCAAAAGATGGTTTGCAGGGTTTTAAAAGGGTTATGCGATCCTTCCTGAAGGCATGGATGTTGGTCTGAGAATGCAGCTACCGGGAAGTGGTAGTTAACGCTTTTACCCTGCTTTATCCTGGCTGTATCTAAGCAGTAAACCAGGAGCAGGCGTAGTTCAATAACGAAGGATGAACGAAGGATGGACGAAGGATGGTGGCTTAAGTAAGGCTTTAGAGATAGGGTTACGATGCTTTAAGCAAGTAAGGTCTTTGCTCCTTCAAAACATAAACCGCTCAGACGGGGACGTCAGAGCGGTTTGGGATCAACCAGTTAAAACCATTTCCTTAACTTGCATCTCCACCGCTGTTTGCCAAAATCTCAACTCATTTCAGAAAGTTGATTCAGAGCGGTTTAACGAAAAAATAAAAGTATGCAGAAAGACGAATTACGCCGCCAGCAGGCGTTGGAATATCATTCCAAAGGAAGACCGGGAAAAATTGAAGTAATCCCAACCAAAGATGCCAAAACACAAAAGGATTTATCACTCGCCTACTCACCTGGTGTAGCTGAGCCATGTAAAGAAATTTATGAAAATGTTGAAAACGTTTATAAATATACTGCCAAAGGAAACCTGGTAGCAGTTATCAGTAATGGTACGGCTGTATTGGGTCTGGGCGATATTGGACCGGAAGCCGGTAAACCGGTTATGGAGGGAAAAGGGGTATTATTCAAAATATTTGCTGACATTGATGTTTTTGACATTGAAATAAATGAGAAAGACCCGGAAAAGTTTGTTCAGATAGTTAAGGCACTTGAACCAACTTTTGGTGGTATTAACCTGGAAGATATCAAAGCACCAGAATGTTTTTATATAGAAAAAAAATTAAAAGAGCTGCTGAAGATACCCGTAATGCATGATGACCAGCATGGTACTGCCATCATCAGTTCTGCTGCTTTGCTAAATGCACTGGAAATTCAGGGAAAGAAAATTGAGAAAGCAAAGTTTGTAGTAAATGGGGCTGGTGCTGCAGCCATGGCCTGTGTTTTATTGTACGAGTCGCTGGGAGCAAGGCACGATAATTTTGTGATGTTCGACCGTAAAGGTGTATTGCATAATCAAAGAGAAGATTTGGAAGAGCACAAAAGAAAATTTGCTACTACTAAAAAAACTGATCTCACATTAGAAGAAGCATTTAAGGGAGCTGATGTATTTATTGGTTTAAGTGTAGGAAATGTTGTGACACCAGAAATGGTAAAGCTGATGGCAAAAAATCCGATAGTTTTCGCCATGGCTAATCCTGACCCGGAGATAAGTTATGATGCTGCTATGCAGGCCCGGAAAGATGTGATTATGGCTACCGGCCGCAGTGATTATCCCAACCAGGTAAACAACGTGTTAGGTTTTCCATATATTTTCCGCGGAGCGTTGGATGTTAGAGCCACCTCTATTAACGAAGCCATGAAACTCGCCGCAGTAAAAGCATTGGCGGAGTTAGCCAAAACACCTGTTCCGGATATTGTAAATCTTGCCTATAACGAAAAAAATATTTCTTTTGGTTCAGATTATATCATACCCAAACCATTGGATCCACGATTACTTTCAACAGTTGCTCCTGCGGTTGCTAAAGCTGCCATGGAAAGTGGTGTGGCACAATTCCCCATCGCTGATTGGGATGCATATGAACTGGAATTAAATAAACGATTGGGTTTAGATAATCAACTTAGCCGTGTAATCGGTAACAAAGCAAGAAAAGACCCGAAACGTGTAGTGTTTGCTGATGCAGAAAATGCCAAGATTATAAAGGTGGCACAATTGGTACTGGAAGAAGGTGTGGGTTATCCTATTTTGCTTGGAGATGAAAAACGAATTTTAAAAATTGCAGAGGATAGCCATATTGAATTAGACGGTATCCCAATCATAAATCATAAATCAGATGAGTTAGAAGAAACACGCCAAAAATATGGCGACATATTTTTCAAAAAAAGGCAGCGTAAAGGTATTAACCAATATGAAGCCTATAAAATGATGAAGGACCGTAATCATTTTGGTTGTATGATGGTGGAAACAGGAGAAGCAGATTGTATGATTAGTGGTTTGAGCAGAAATTATCCTGATACCATCCGGCCCGCCATTCATATTATAGGCACAGAGCCCGGTGTTAAAAAAATTGCCGGTATGTATATTATGCTCACCAAGCGTGGTCCACTATTCTTAGCAGATACAACTGTGAACTTTAACCCCACTGCAGAAGAATTAGCTGAGATAACTTTACTGGTAGCAAAGGAAGTAAGGCAATTTAATATCCGTCCGCGTATTGCCATGTTATCTTATTCCAATTTTGGAAGCAGCAATTCCCCGGAAGCAAACCTTGTTAGACAGGCAAGAGAAATTGTAAAAAGAAAAGATCCCAATCTTATTTGTGATGGTGAAGTACAGGGATTGGTAGCATTTAACAAAGAGATATTAAAAGATAATTATCCATTTAGTGAATTATCGAATGGAGAAGTGAATACGCTCATCTTCCCTAATCTTGCTGCGGGTAATATTGCTTATAATTTATTGCAGGAAGTTGGTGGTGCAGATTCTATTGGTCCCATCTTATTAGGATTAAAAAAACCTGTTCACGTATTACAATTAGGAAGCTCTATCCGGTCAATATTTAATATGGTACTGATAGCTGTGGTAGATGCACAGATGAAATCCACCACAAACGCAGAGGAAGAAATAAAAAAATCAAAATGGTGGAAGAAGTTTAAAAAAGTTAGCCACGAAATGTAATCATCCGTTTTTACATGAGTGAACTGGAAAAAATATCAAAAAAGAAAAAGAGTTACCCGGTTAGTAAATCATTACGGAAATACCTCAGGCGATATGGAAGGGATATTCATCTTCCCCTCTCCTATGATTCTTTAAAATATTATCAAAGCAGTATCCCGCTTTACGACAAAGATGGCAAAGACAGTTTGTGGGAAACCGTTTTTTATTCACCAACGGAA
>JBLMVP010000092.1:0-4428 GCA_050256755.1 Sphingobacteriales bacterium
AATTCATGCTGATTATTTGAGAGGCCGAAAATATGGGTTTTTTGCAAATTGAGCGGATATGATTCGGAATGAACTATAAAACTTTACTTAAAGTTTTATCCACGATATTACCCCAATAAAAATCAATATAAAACTGGGCTGGAGTTGGAGATGGGTTCTGAGCAAGATGGATAATATTGTCTGCTAACTGTTCCCAGTTATTATTTTCAGCAATCAATACTTTTTTGCTGTAGAGATATTCCGGTAATGCTTCTGCTGAAAAAGAGGTGGCAGCAACGGATAGTCCATCGGCAATAGCATCAAAGTTTTTTGTTTGCACTCCTGATCCTGACAGAACAGGGTTTATAAAAACATCGGCCGCCTGGAAATATTCTTCTATGGAATCAACAAAACCAGTAGCAATGATATTCTTATTTTTATTGAGGCGATTAATACTTCCTTTACTTTGTTTACCACATATAAATATTTTAAAAGGGAAGCCAGCTTTCTGTTCCAATATTGGCAATACTTTGGTAATGATAGCATTTACTGCCTGTTCATTAGGCTCATAATCTAAAGTACCTGCAAAAAGAAAAATTTTTTCGGTAGCAGCCAGGCCATGATTAGTTTTTATTTTTTCATTTGCAGCCTGATGATTTTCATAGTAACCGGTATTATTTACTCCATAGGGAACAAGTACACAATTATTTTCTTGTACGGCAAAGGTTCTTTTAGCAAGCTCTTTATCTTTTTCGGTTTTAAATAAAATATAATCAGCATTTTTAAATGCACTATCCTCGGTAAGTTTCACCCATGGCCACCACCATTTTTTTCTGCCTTTCATCCTCATAAATTCAATATTATGGGCATGCACAATTAATTTAAAATTGAATTGTTGCTTGTATTTTCCCAGCCAGGCGTGGTATGGGTGCGCTAATATTATAGGTGAAAGATCATTTGTTTTGATTAGTGATAGTATTTTTCTCCTGGTAAGAGGATTGATAAACTGGCTTTTAGATACGGGTAGCAAGGGCAGTAATTTATAAGTAAGATTTTCATTGGTTTTATTGTCTGTTGAGCACAGGCAGGTTAAGTCTATTTTTTCTCCCAGGTATTTGTTGAAATTCGCAATACCCTGCTGGCCACCGTAATGGGCAGGCAATATTTTATACCATACTATACTTAAAAAATTTTCTTTCATCTTTAAATGACAAATTAATATTATTTTCGGCTATTATGAGATGGATTTCTTTTCTGGCCAAACTGGCATTTATCTGTAATGTATGTTTTTTGTTATGTTTCCTGATTCGATATTCCAACCTGGAACTTAATGAAGAAATAATTGCTATCATTATTATTTTAGGTTGGGTAATGGCAATTGCTATCAATATATTTTCAATGACAGCAAATATTGTAGGAAAAGTTAAGGGGTCTTATGCCAGGGCAGAGGTACCTGCTTGGCTTTTCCTGTCAAACTTTGTAATGATGGGAGTTGAAATTTTTTATCTGGTACTTAACCCGGATTTGTTATGATACATAATATTCTAAAAGACAAGTCTACCAAGCTATTTATTTTTATGTCAGCTTTTTTTGTGGCGAATGCCCTTATTGCTGAATGCATTGGTGGAAAAATTTTTTCACTGGAAAGACTGCTGGGTTTCCCGCCGGTTAATTTTACTTTATTCGGCGAGTCTAATCTTTCTTTTTCGCTTACCTGTGGCGTTCTGCTTTGGCCATTGGAATTTGTAATGACAGATATTGTAAACGAATATTATGGTCCAAGGGCAGTTCGAAGAATTTCTTATACAGCTGTTGCATTAATCACCTACGCATTTGTAATGTTTTATATTGCCATGAGCGTAACTCCGCCCGAATGGTGGCTTAGTTCAAAAGTGGAGAACGGGGTGCCCAATATGCAAAATGCTTTCTCCGCAATTTTTGGACAGGGCATGTGGATTATATTTGGAAGCCTCACGGCATTCCTGGTAAGCCAGATTATAGATGTAACCGTATTTCACAAAATAAAAAAAGTAACCGGCGATAAATGGATTTGGTTACGGGCAACAGGTTCAACCTTAATATCACAATTAGTTGACAGCTTTATTGTTTTGTTTATTGCTTTTAAACTGGGTAATAACTGGAGCTGGCAAAAAGTATTGGCTATTTGCGTGATGAATTATCTATATAAATTCACTATGGCTATCATTCTTACTCCATTAATTTATTTTATTGAAGGGAGAATTGAAAAATATGTGGGGCATGATACTGCTAAAAAAATGAAAAGGGCAGCTATGGGAAAAGATGAAGATCCTTTTATAAATATTCCTGCTGCCGGGTAACCTCAAAACTTCTCTTTAACTATATTGGCTACTATTTTATCAATAGGAAGTGTGACCGAATTCTCAGAAAAATTTTCCCAGTTAATAAAGCGGAATGTTTCTATCTCTTTTTTTACTTCGTATATTTTTAATTGCTCATCGTCAAAATCAAACGGTTTGATCCTGAGTGGCGCTGAAATTTTTTCCAGTGCGTTAGCAAAATAGTAGATAGATATAATTTGATGCTGTGGATTAAAGGCACTCATCTGGAAATAATCAGTAGTATAAATATGATCGCCTATTTCAACATCCAGGTTCATTTCTTCTTTAAATTCTCTTTTCAGGCAGTCTCTTGTGCCTTCACCAAATTCAAGTCCGCCTCCCGGGAATTTTGTAAAATAATCCCCCCGGATAAATTCATCACTAACTAAAACCTGTTTTTGTTCGTTCAGCAGGATGCCATAAACCCGGAGATTAAACATTCTGTATTTATTTGATTTTGGTTTTGCGTATTCTTTTAAAATAATTCCAACTTACCACCAATAAAATGATAAACGAAATAATAACGGGCAGCCAAAAAGTATAAGGCGAATTTTTATATGGAATGGGGGTATTCATTCCGTATATACTGGCTATTAATACAGGTACTGTAAGTACCAGGGTTATAGTGGTTAATCGCTTCAATACTTCGTTTTGATTATTGGCAATAATGCTGGCAAAAGCATCGAGTGTACTGCTTAAGATGTTGGTGTAGATGTTGGCCATTTCCAGCGCCTGGGAGTTATCAACGATTAAATCGTTCAGGAACTCTCTTTCTTCTTCGGTAAGCTGTAAGATATTGGTGCGTTCAATTTTAGTCATCAATAATTCATTGCTTCTTAAAGCTGTTACAAAATACACCAGGCTTTTTTGTATCCTTACCAGTTCCAGTAATTCCTCATTACGGTTGGCATCATACAATTTTTGTTCAAGCAGGTTACGGCGGTGGTTAATTTCTTTTAAGTATTCCATGTAGTTGGTTACCACTTTCTCAAAGATTTTCAACACCATCATACTCCTTTTATCCGGGTGCCTGTTTTGAAAGGTATTAAGGAATTTTTTGATAGCGCCGTTTTCAAATGAGTTTACAGTAACAATCTGGTTGTGGGTTAATATAATACAGATAGGAATGGTAATATAATAGGCATCACTTTCGTTAAAGGAATTGTTTTCGGTGGGAGTTTTAATTACTATAAGCTTGACGTTATCTTCAATTTCATAACGGCTCTTTTCATCTATATCAAGTGAGTCGCTCAAAAAATCAAGCGGTATTTCCAATGTTTCACTTAGTTCGGTAAATTCCTCGGGCTTTAATGGCGGAAGAACATTAACCCATGAACCAATCTCCGGTTTATCTATTGCGTTGGTAACACCTTCATAATTTTTAAAATACTGAATCATAGCGGCGCAAAGGTACTATCCGTTCTCCACTCAGGCTGCAGCAATTTCAATAGCTTCACGGTTTCGCTGGCGGATAGCTTTTAAATGATGTTTGCTGTGGTAGATGGTGAAATACATCAGTTCACGGATGGTTATTTTACCCAGCATGGGGTGGGGTACAATATATTGGTCAAGGGATTCTTCGTCCCAATAATATTTTATGCGGCTTAAATAATTTGCTGCTGCAGCATTCCAGTTGACAAGCAATTCATCTTTGCCTTTATTTATTTCTTGGTCTTTAGGAATATACCTGCCTGAAGCCTTAGCTCCTGCTTCCAGTTTGCTGTTGTATTTAGCAATTAATTCCTCATATGTACGGGATGGGCGATTAGGCTTACCATACAGCAGCCTTAGAGCAAACTTAGGAACTCTTAAAGCGAGGTTTGTCATTTTTGTAGAAGTGATAAGATGTTGCAGGTTTTCTGCTATACTCCATTTATTATCTATGCGTTTAAAAAAAGCTCCTTCATCTACATTGCTGCAATAGGATGAAAGCTCGGTAAAAGTCGCTTCAGTATTGTTAACAATTTGAAATCTGTCCAGAAGAAAATTCATAAAGATCAGGTTGGTTTGGTCAAATCATAATAGTTCCATTGTAAACAAATGTAGCAGGGCCAATTAAGTATACATTGTTGAATGTATTATCATCAAG
>JBLMVP010000093.1:0-5148 GCA_050256755.1 Sphingobacteriales bacterium
TACTGTATGGAAATACTGTATAAATCTTTCGGTATTAAAACTATTATTACTATCCAGTGCATCTGCAATAATAAACATCCTCTCTATCAGCTGTTCCATTCTTGTCATAACATAAGTTTGAGCAAGACTGGTACCATACACTTTTCTTTGTTCATGTATCCATTGCAGACTTTGCCTGCAGTTGTATAATGATTCGGTAAGATTACTGAGAATTAGTTTATGCTCTTCAACAGACTGCAAACCTCTTTCAACATAAAGATTGACTAAACGGTTTTGTTCAACAAAAGGGAATACGGCATCATGTACATCATCAAAGCGATGGGTTATTTCTTTTTCCAAACCAAGTGTGGTTATTCTGTAAGAAACTATCTGCATGGCCTTTTGCAACTGCATGATCAATTGGGGCTCCGACAGGTTGATTTGTATCCCTATCAATTCAAAAAACTTTGCCCACAAACTACTGTCCATACCTTCTACCCACAAATAATCATTGCGTTTATAAAAAATCCTTTCTATAACAAAAAGAAAATCATCTTTCCTTTTTAAAGCCGGCAGCAATTTATGTTTTAGTTTGGCAGAGAGTTCCTGCACAAAACCACGGGAACTTATCAAACCACTTTCAGCCAGTGCAGGAATAAGATTAGTTCGTAAAAATTGAGTAAGTAATGAACGCCGGAGAGAAAAAAGCAAAGACCTGTCTTCCTGTAACCTGAATAATAATGCCTGGAAGTTTTTTTCTGCCTCTTCAATATTTCCGGGAGAATCAGGCCGTATTTGACGAACAAGCTCTACCAGGTATTCCACACTGCGGTTATTAGATTGCAGCGACAGCACGATACCCTTTTCTTTGGGGGTATATTCAACAGGTATTTGTTTCTTTTTTGTCAGACGCCGCAGCATGGCAGGAACGTTTATTAGCTTTTTCCCTAATTGGTGTGACTGTATGACAAAAATCGTGCATAAATAGTTGCTCTTTAAGGAATAAGAATTAAAAAATTATTATGTATTGTGATAAACGGTATTTACTACCATTCGTTAACAGGGATTAAAGGTTTTGGTTTATAAAAAGAACTATTATTTTTGCAAAAATGTTTTGAATGTCTTCAACCAGTAACCAGGCAAAATACAGGGAAAGTGAAGAAATAGAGGTGTTAACCGAAACGGAAGACCCATGCACTCTTATTGTTTGGAATGATGAGGTAAATACATTTGAATGGGTAATAACTACCCTAATGGAAATTTGTCATCATACCGAAGAACAGGCTGAACAATGTGCCATGATCATACACACACAAGGTAAATATGCAGTTAAACATGGCTCTTACGATGAATTAAAACCAATGTGTGATGCTATTACAGAAAGAGGTATTGGTGCAACGGTTGAAATGGTAACAGCTTAATGGATTGGTTGTTTTTTAGCTTTCTTATTTTGGATTCCTCATTTCTTATTTCTCATTTTTCTTTTCCCTAACTGCTCATGCCTGTATTTGCATTAGATAAAGATTTAATTTTTCCTCCCCAAAACTTAGCTGAACCCGATGGGTTACTGGCCATCGGCGGCGATTTATCTGCAGAAAGATTATTACTGGCTTACGAAAATGGAATCTTTCCATGGTATAGTGAAGAAGATATTTTATGGTGGTGTCCGGATCCCCGGTTTGTTTTATTTCCAGCTGAACTAAGAATAAGCAAAAGCATGAAACAGTTGCTTAAACGAAACGGGTTTGAATTTACCGTCAATAAATCATTTGAAAAGGTTATTAATAATTGTAAATCTATTAATCGTGGTGAAGATAGAGGCACATGGATAACGGATGAAATGAAAGCAGCTTATATCAACTTACATAAATTGGGTTATGCCCACAGTGCTGAAGTATGGAAAGAGAATGATTTGGTGGGTGGATTGTACGGAATAAAAATTGGAAAAGTATTTTTTGGGGAGAGCATGTTCAGCAAAACGAGCAATGCCAGCAAATACGCCTTTATTAAATATACGCAGCAATTACAGGCTGAAGGCATTGAGTTAATAGACTGCCAGGTTTATACAGAACATTTGGAAAGCCTGGGGGCAAAAATGATTAGCAGGAATAGTTTTCTACAACTCCTGCACAAACTCCTTAATAGTAATCTGCGGTAAAAAGCTAAACATCTTTTGAGGAAATTGCTGTGCATGATTTAATATCAGTGTCCGTATATAAGCCACATCAGTATGCACTTCCAGTTTTTCTTTCAGTTCTTCAATTGTTTTTATTTTATAGGAAGACGGCAGGTAACCCATTCCGTAAAATCTTCCTTCTTCCATTAACAGGCAGGCTTGTTTATTATTATGCCTGCTTTCATCCAGCAAAGCAAACGTTGGCAAAAATTCTTTTATATGCTGGATAGCCGACTGCACCCTTGCATTATATTCTTCGGGCGATTCTTTTTTTGAACAGGCGCCTCTGCAACTTTTTCCATTAACTCCAATACAATCATCATCATCTGTCTGTATATAACAAAGTTTGGGGCAGAGATCAAACTCACTAATCATTTTCTGCACCAACTGTCTTCCTTCCATCAATAAAGAAAAAGTATATACAGGCTGCAGATTCTTTTTCTTTTTTTCAATAATTAACCGCTGATAACCATTTCTGTCTTCATACATATATAATCCATAAACCTGTTCAAACCGTTTAAGGCTCCTGTTATATTTTGGCCACAACCGTTTTATTTCATTGCATTCAAATACTGCTGCCATCAGCTCGGTACCACACTCATTAAAAGTAATTTTATGAATATTGCGGATAAACTCCTGCCGGTTGGGTCCAATATTCGTTCCGGTAAAATGACTTCTTACCCGAAACTTTAAATTTTTTGCTTTTCCTACATAAATGATTTTCCCTTTTTGGTCATGGAAATAATAAACACCCGGTGAATAAGGAAGTTGATCAATTTCTGCTTTATCCAGGTGAAGTGGAAGATATTGTTCCCTCGAACCTCTTTTTAATGCCTGTTCAATATGTGCCAATCCACCATTATGCAAAATTTTTTCAAATAATTTTACCGTAGCCAGACAATCGCCACCGGCACGGTGACGGTTTTCAATTTCTATTTCCAGTGAACGGCAAAGATTCCCCAAACTGTAAGAAGGCAATTGCGGAAATACTTTTTTACCCAACCGCACCGTACAAAGTTTTTGGGAATTGAGTGTATACCCATTAATGTCCAAATGATGTTTTACAAATGAATAATCGAAATTGACATTGTGTGCTACAAATATTCTTCCATGCAGCAGCTCAAAAATTTCTTTTGCAGCATCTTCAAACACCGGAGCTTCGGCCACCGTTTCATTGGTAATGCCTGTTAATGCCTGTATATATCTTGGAATTGATTGCACAGGGTTAATAAGCGACTCATAGCTCTGCACAATTTTATTTCCATCATAAATATGAATAGCAATTTCCGTTATGCTATTTGCTGATGCATAACCGCCTGTTGTTTCAATATCTACAATTGCGAATTCCATTGTCAGGAGGCAAATTTCGGAAATTTAACCTCTCCTCCATATTTCTTACTTTTGCGGCCTACAAATATTTACGATAACTGATTTCATGGAACTGAGTAAAAATTTTGAGCACAGTACAGCTGAACAGAAATGGTATGAACATTGGCTTGATAAACGCTATTTCAACAGTAAACCCGACGAAAGGGAACCCTATACAATTGTAATACCGCCTCCCAATGTTACGGGAGTACTTCATATGGGGCATTGCCTTAATAACACCATCCAGGATATATTGATACGCCGTGCCCGTATGCAGGGAAAGAATGCCTGCTGGGTTCCCGGAACTGACCATGCTTCAATTGCAACCGAAGCCAAAGTAGTGCAAATGCTCAGGGAAAGAGGCATTCAAAAAGCATCACTCAGCCGCGATGAATTTTTGAGTTATGCATGGGAATGGAAGGAGAAATATGGTGGCATCATCCTGCAGCAATTAAAAAAATTAGGCTGTAGTTTGGATTGGGACCGTACAACCTTTACGATGGATCCTGATTATTATGAATCAGTAATCAATGTCTTCATCGATTTATACAATAAAGGATATATCTACCGCGGAAAGCGGATGATTAACTGGGACCCCAAAGCCAAAACTGCCCTGAGCGATGAGGAAGTGATTCGTAAACAAACACAGCAGAAGCTTTATCATTTACGTTATAAAATTGATGGCGGTGATAAGTATGTTGTAATCGCTACTGTCAGGCCCGAAACTATCATGGGTGATACCGCTATTTGTGTACATCCTAATGATGAACGTTATAAACATCTGCATGGAAAATTTGCTTTTGTCCCGTTAATTAATCGTCGTATTCCAATAATAACTGATGATTATGTTACGATGGAATTTGGAACCGGTGCCTTAAAAGTTACTCCGGCACATGATATAAACGATTATCAGTTGGGGTTAAAACATAAACTGGAAATAGTTGATATATTTAATGAAGACGGTACCTTAAATGAAGCGGCACAAATTTATATTGGTGAAGATCGCTTTGAAGCAAGAAAAAAAATAGTAAAGGAATTAGAAGAAAAGGGACATATTATAAAGATTGAAGATTATACCAGTGAAGTTGGTTATAGCGAAAGAACTGATGTTGCTGCGGAACCAAGACTAAGTTTACAATGGTGGGTGGATATGAAGAAAATTTCCGGTCCGGCATTAACAGCAGTGATGGAAGATGATATAAAATTTTATCCTGTTAAGTTTAAGAATTTATATCGCCACTGGATGGAGAATATTAAAGATTGGTGTATAAGCCGTCAGCTTTGGTGGGGACATCGCATTCCTGCATGGTATGATTCGGAAGGAAGATTTGTAGTTGCACCAAACGAAGAAAAAGCAAAAGAAGTCTTCAATACCCAATTCTCAATTTCCAATGCTCAATTAAAGCAGGATGAGGATTGTCTCGATACATGGTTTTCATCCTGGCTCTGGCCTTTTGAAGTATTTAAAGGGTACAGCAAACCTGATAATGAAGAAATAAAATATTACTATCCAACCAACACACTGGTTACCGCACCGGAAATTATTTTCTTTTGGGTGGCCCGTATGATAATGGCGGGATTTGAATACAAACACCAACTCCCCTTCCGCGAAGTATATTTCACTG
>JBLMVP010000094.1:0-5095 GCA_050256755.1 Sphingobacteriales bacterium
TTTGGAAGAAGGCATTCAACGTCATTTAGAAGTAGTAATGGATATTGTGTGATGGCTGCGACTGAGAAATCTTTATTGTGTGATAACGTAAATGTCAGATAGATTTCTCCCCCTTTAAAAAGGTGGTCGAAATGACAATAGTTTGTACGTCATTTCGAAGGAGTATTGGATATTGTGTGATGGCTGCGACTGAGAAATCTATATTGTGTGATAACGTAAATGTCGGATAGATTTCTCCCCCTTTAAAAAGGTGGTCGAAATGACGGTAGCGAATACGTCATTTCGAAGGAGTAATGGATATTGTGTGATGGCTGCGACTGAGAAATCTTTATTATTACCTCTTCAATAATTGCAATTTTCTTGTTTTACTAAAATTGCCGGCTTGCAATTTATAAAAATAGGTTCCACTTGCCAGCCCGGCTGCATTCCATTGCACTGCGTACTTTCCGCCAGGCAACTTGTTATTGAGAATAGTTGACACTTCCCTCCCAAAAGCATCAAACACTTTAAGTGTAACAGATGATTTAAAGGGAAGACTAAAGGAAATAGTAGTTGTGGAATTAAGCGGGTTTGGATAATTCTGGTAAAGACTGAAATCAGGCTGCCCGTCATTCGGGAGCATCTCCACTGCGGTTACGGTAACCATCTCCGATAGTGGTCGCATCCATACATCACCGGTATTAGTTACAATAAATACATTTAAGCCCGAAAAGGCAAAAACAAAAATATCAGTGCTCGTTAATCCGGTATTAACTGCTGTCCAGTTTGTGCCGTTGTTAGTGGAAAGAAAAACTCCGCCGCCGCTGGATGTTGCGGCAAAAAGATTGGTACCACTTAATGCAATAGCACGGATGGTGTTGCCGCTTAAGCCATTATTAACTGCAGTCCAGTTGGCGCCGTTGTCAGTTGAATGAAATACGCTGCTGCAGCAATCAGTGCCTGCAAAGATATTTGTATCATCGCCGTTAAGCGAAAAGATAGAAACAGGCTGAGGTATTCCTGTATTTACAGGATTCCAGCTTGTACCGTTATTGGTGGAAAGAAACATGCCGCCTCCATCAGTGCCTGCAAAAAGATTTGTTCCATTGATGTGAAGAATATGAACAAAGAGATTTGTTAAACCACTATTTACAGCATTCCAGCTTGCGCCATTGTTGGTAGAAAGAAAGACTCCTCCCCCATCAGTTCCTGCAAAAATATTTGTGCCACTGAAGGCAAAAGAAACAACAAAAGTATTCGTCAGGCCATTATTCATAGCAGTCCAGCTTACTCCGTTGTTATTGGAAATATAAACGCCACCTCCCGTACCGGCATAAAGAGTAGTGCCATTAAGTGCAAGTGCATAGACAAACGCATTCGTAATACCGGTATTCGCTGGAGCCCAGGTTACACCATCGTCGGTGGAAAGAAAAACACCATTGCCAAATGTTCCCGCAAAAAGATTAGTGCCATTAGTAACAAAGCACTGAATAACGCCGGCATTGTTTGGTTTGTTTGTTTTAACCCATTGGGCATACAATGAATTTGTAGTGGCGAAAAGGTAAATTGTTATTAACAGAAATTTGCTGCTGTGTTTAAGACGGGAGATGATTTTCATTTGTTATCTATAGTTGTAAAGTCATATTTTAAATAAGAACAAAAGGCAAATAGTAAAATACCAGCGGTTATTGCTAACTGTGGTACAGAAGATAATATACGCTTTTTCTATCCCCTCAGGGTCAGGCCCAGTCCGACCCTGGGGAAATAAAAAGTATAGGCAGCCTTTGGTAATTCAACCTATATCTGTTACATTAATTAGTTTACAACAGGCATAAGCAAAACACTCGGATGCTTGCTGTCATTATAAATCTTAACATGAGCAGTATGTGCATCTTTTGCTGTTTCGTTTGCAATAATACCTCCACTGCAATAATTTTTCTGGGCATAAATTGAATTAGGTGATGCTATAATCAACCGCAAACGGCTTCCTTTCTCAATTACCCTGGAATTAAAAGTAAAGTTGTTGAAATCAAAGAGATTTATTTCACCGGGCACCAGGAGTTTTTCCTGCTCAATACTTTCCCTGTATCTTGCCCTTATCATGCTGGATGCTAAAAATACGCTGGTACCATTTGCCTTTATTTCATACACATCAGCTTCAACGTCCATATCTTTTACATCAGTTTCAATATAAGCTTTCAGTTCAAAAAAGCCTGAAGCTTCTGTTTCCTTTTCAAAAGGCGCTGTATGATAAATTACTCCATTGTTTGTTAACCGGAAAGCAAAAGCCTGATCAGTTAAGTAATTACCAGATGAATTTTGTTCTGCTAAGCCGGGGCTTTTGTCTAAAGGATCATAAATATATGCTGCAGGGTTATTACTCACTCCCGGCAGAGTAGTTTGTAAAAAGCCTGAATGCAAAACATCATTCTCTTTATTATTAGCTGAGTTCAGGTAAAAACTTTGTTTCTCCTTTCCAATTTCTTCCAGGGAAGAAACATATTTCCATTTGTCTTTATTAGTAACAAAATAAGCTACTTTGTTTTTTAGAAATTCAGGTTTTGCACTATCTTTTAAAGCATAGTCATACCATTGACGGTGAAGGTCATTTAAGTTAAGAAAAGAAGCATCGCCAAATGTTAATCCGCCCACTTCCTTTTTAGGTGTTCTTGTTCCTGAATGATCCCATGGACCAATGATGAGGTAATGATTGTTTTTGGCAGATGCAGAAGCATATTGCATAAATTCCCTGTAATAAATTAATGCACCCGGCTGGTCAGCATCATAAGAACCTGTTATTGTTAAAATGGGGAAATTCATTTTTCCATACTGTTCCACAGTAGGGCACATCTTTTTAATATAATCATCTTTAAAAGGATGGGATACCCATTGCTGAAAAGTTTTATTGGGATTCCCCACTAATGAATCCAGTTTGTTAAATGGTATGTCTTTATTATAACGTTCAGTAAATTTACTTTTCCAGAATTCTCCATCAGCAAAAAAATTGGCATTACCCGTTTTGGCATTGGTAAAAGTAAGCCACTGTATAATGTAAGGATAGCTGATATTATAAAACATTGGAAAATCAACACCGGGTTTAACAGAAGCTACCGGTACAATCGTTTTTAAATGAGGAGGCAATTCTTTTGCTGTAGCCCACTGGTCGTAACCTGCATATGATCCGCCCCACATAGTTACCTTACCATTACAATACTTTTGTGCAGCCAGCCATTCTACAATATCATAACCGTCTTTTGCTTCCTGCACAAATGGATCAAAAACACCTTCGCTGCTGCCTCTGCCCCTAACATCAACCAGGGCAAAAACATATCCATGTTTAGAAAAATAAGTTCCCCTTTCATGATAGGAATCACCGATGTAAGGTGTTAAAGTAAATATCAGGGGCAAAGGTTCTTTTTGCTCATGCGGTTTGAAGATAGTTGCATTCAATTGTACGCCATCTCTTGTTTTTATTTTAATTCCGGATAGTATGTCAATGTCCTGGGCCATTGTATTTTGAAAGATGGTAAACAGTAATACTGGCAGTAAGTGGAAATGTTTCATAAGTAAAATTTTGGTCAGTGTAGTTTTTAACGTTCAGAGTTATTGTTTTTACTGAATTTGTTCGGGTTGTTGTTCCGTGTATTTTGTTTTTATAATTATTATTTGTTATCTATTGTTATAAAGTCATTTTTTTCCCGGTTAATTGTTTATCCGTGTAAAAGGAATACCCGGCATAACAAGAATATTTATCATCTCTTTTTATTTTTGATCACAAAAGCAGGTAAGGTAAAAACATAAGTAAATGTGCCATACGCTTTTTTCCAAACGGCGGGGTTTTTCTTTCCTTCGGTATATGACTTTATAATAGAATTAATTTTTGTCCGGTGATTTTGCTGCACTGTTTTTGGGTAAGACTATTTTATTTGTTCATCGTCTGTCCGGAAGGTTTAAGTTAAGGCTGTTTTTATTTGTCACTAACGGGCATGTATTGGTACTAAAGATGAAAGACGTATTAAGTCAGCTCCAGCCGAATAAAACTTCCTGTTAGCGGTTTGTACTTTTTATGAAGATTAACCTGCAATAAACTCCTGGATTTCCCTGATAGCTTTTTTTGATGCTTCTGTATGAATATTTTCAAGCATCCACACATGGTTTTGCTTATCATAAATGCTCAGTTTAACTTTAGCCTGCTGACTGGCGATTTTAGTATAAACCGACTTACTGTCGTCTAATAAAATTTCGCCTGAGCCCACTACGATCAAGGTTGGAGGAAACGGTCCATACATTGTCTCAATTGGATTAGCCTCTGACAAATTTTTATCATTAATATATAATGAAACAAAATTCTGTAATTGTTCTTTTGTAAGAATTGGGTCGAGGTTCGCATTAACAATAAGTGACTTATTGGTACAGGCTAAATCAATCCAGGGCGAAAGCATTACCAGGTATTTTGGGGCAGGAATATTCATTTCATTAAGTTTTGATAAAACCGAAAGTGATAAGCCTGCACCTGCACTATCTCCCATTAAAATAATATCGTTTTCAGGATACTTAAGAAGCAAATGCTGATATACATGTATAATCTCATTTATTGCAGAAGGGAATGGATGTTCGGGTGCCAAACTATAGTCTGCAAAAAGAATTGGCAACGATAACTCTTTAGATAAATGCGAAACAAGTGATTGGTGTGATTGAATAGAACCCAGAACAAAACACCCGCCATGCAGGTAAAGTATTATCCTGTTTGTATTTGTTTTTGCATTGTTCCTGAACCAATAGCAATTAATATTTTTAATTATTTCTTTCTCAATTATTACATTGTCAGCTTTGGGATAACTTGAACCAAGTTTTTCAAAATTTTTACGGGAGTCATTAATTTTATTGTTCATTTTCATTCTGAATTTTATACTCGTGTATAGCATGAACGCTAACGTAATGACCTGGTGAAGGACTGCTCACTTTTAAAGTATAGCCCTGAAACCGAAGTCCATTATAATCTGCCGATCGGTAGATTATAAAATTGAAGATACAAATATCGATATAGTGAAATAATTAGCCTAAACGACAGATGATAGATAGCTCAGGCTGATGTCACATTGTTCAGCCAATTATT
>JBLMVP010000095.1:0-10592 GCA_050256755.1 Sphingobacteriales bacterium
GTATTAAAGAAGCCAGTGGTAATATGATACAATGCATGCATATTTTGAGTAATCGTCCTCAGGATTTTTTAGTTACCAGTGGCGATGATCATGTTGCCCTTCCATTAATTGCCTGTGGTATGGATGGTGTGATTAGTGTGGCTGCGAATTGTTTCCCCAAAGATTTAACAAACCTGATTCGTCATGCATTAAAAGGTGATTTTGCTTTTGCTCAGAAACTGCAGTTTAAACTACTGGATGGGTTAGATTTATTATTTGCAGAAAATAACCCGGCTGGTGTAAAAGCAGTTCTTTATGAATTAGGGGTTATTCAAAACGTTTTGCGCTTACCTCTGGTGCCGTTAAGCGACAGTATTCATCAGCAGGTGAAAGATTATCTCAAAAAATAAATATAGCAGCCACATAACTGAATGTGGCTTTTTAATTTCAGCTAATGAAAAAAATGTTGTTTAGTTTATATTGTTTTTTCAGTACAGCCATTGCATTGGCACAATATGCTGTTGGAATAACTGTTTCAGTAAAAACAGCAATCCCCGAAACAGATTCACTTTTTATTGCTGGGAGTTTTAATAATTGGAACCCTTCAGCAACTGAATATAAATTACAGAAGCAACCAGGCGGGAAATATTTTATCCGGCTAAAAGATAAACCGCTTGGCAATTACGATTTTAAATTTACCCGTGGCAGCTGGACAAAAGTAGAATGCGGGACAAAAGGAAATGATGTGGCCAATCATTCTTTGAATCTAAGCGGAGATACCAATGTTGTGTATGAATTGGAAGCATGGAAAGACATGGTTGTTATTGCTGAAATAAAACATACATCATCTCCTCATGTTAAAATTATTGATACAGCTTTTGTTATTCCGCAATTAAACCGTACAAGAAGGATATGGATTTATTTGCCGAAAGGATATGAACAATCCAAGAAACAATATCCTGTAATGTATTTGCAGGATGGACAAAATGTTTTTGATGCAGCTACTTCTTTTGCCGGCGAATGGCAAGCAGATGAAACAATGGACAGCCTGGTTAATAATGGAACAAGAGCCTGTATCATGGTGGCTATTGATAATGGAGGAAGCAAACGGTTGAATGAATATTCCCTCTATGATTTTAGGTTAAATAATGCAGGAGAAATAAAAGCTGAAGGTGATGAATACCTTGAGTTTTTGGCCAAAACATTAAAACCTTTTATTGATAAAAGCTATCGCACCCAAAAAGATAAAATCAATACTTATATAGCAGGCAGTTCTATGGGAGGATTGATTTCTTTTTATGCGCTGATGAAATATCCGGATCTATTTGGCGGAGCAGGTGTTTTTTCTCCTTCCTTCCAGGTGGTGCCGGATTTAAATAAACTAATTGGTAATGCTGCCAAAAAAGTGAATGCAAAAATTTTCTTTTATGCAGGAGGCGGGGAAGGTGAATCCATGGTTAGTTTGATGGACAGTGTTGCAGACAGGGTTGGTCTTTCCACGCAAAGCATCATTTATAAAGTGGTTGACCCGGAAGCCAAACATAATGAAGCTGCCTGGAGAAAATGGTTTCCCGAATTTTATCAATGGATTATTGGCGAAGGGTATGATGGAAGAATAAAAGCGGAGTGATTATAACAAATAGGTAACTCCTTCAATCGCCAAATCACAATTTGTAAATACTTCTCTCGCTTCAATTTCAAATTCATCCAGCACATCATACTTGCTGCTGAAATGACCAATTATTAATCTTTTTACATTCGCCTTCTTTGCAATCATAGCAGCCTGCTTAGTGGTAGAATGAAAACGGGAGGTGGCTCTTTCTTCCAGTTCATGCAAATACGTGGCTTCATGAAAAAGTAAGTTTACATTTTTTACTTTATTCACTAAGCTTTCATCATAAATAGTATCAGCACTATAGGCGTAAGATTTTGGTGCAGGGGCTTCTGTTGTTACCCATTCATTTTTTATAACGCTTCCGTCCTTTGCAGTATAATCTTCGCCTTTGTGTAATCTCTCATAAAAAGAAGAAGGTATTTCATATTTCAAACACTCATCAGGCAATATTTTTCTTGTATGTTTTTTTTCAATAAATAAAAATCCCCAGCATTCAATTCTATGTTGCACACGAAAGCAACTTACCCGGAATTTTTTTTCATCAACCAGCATTCCTTCTTCCTGTAAAAAATGATAGTGCAATTTAAATGGCAGCTCGGCATTGGCTGCTTCAAATTGCAAGTCTAATATCTCTTTAAGTTTTTCAGGAATAAATAAATGCAGGTCCTGTGTTCTTCCCTGCAAACCCATGCTGTTGAGTAAACCGGGCAAACCAAAATAATGGTCGCCATGCAAATGAGAAATAAAAATATAGTTGATTTTGCTTCGGCGGATTTTATAACGTGATAATTGCATCTGTGTTCCTTCGCCACAATCAAAAAGCAACAAATGCTCAGACGTAGTTAATATTTGAGCAGTAGGGTGCCTGTCGTGTGCCGGTAAGGCGGAGTTGTTTCCCAAAATGGTTATGCCCAGCATATAACAAAGATATATTTCCAAAGTAATTCCTACATATCATCAAGAAACTCTCTTTCTATTTCTTCCATCTGCACAATATCCCAAGCTTCACTTTCTGTAGGAGTGGTATTCATTATCTCCAGTAATTCTAACTCGTCCAATGTTTTTTCAACCTGTTCTGTCAGTTCGCATATTACAAAGGAAGCATCGTTTTCGTAAAAGGTTTGTTGTGTTTTCAGTAAATCTTCTGCAGCTGCGGGTTCTATTACATTTACCACCTTCATGCTCAGCACTACGTTTTTAACCTGATTTTGAAGCAGCTCAAGCAACCTTGTCGTTAGTTCCGCTGTCATATTAGCAGATAATGTCTCGTCTTTTGGTGTTACGACATGAAATTTTTCCTTGGTATCAATTTTGACATTCATTATTGAACAATTAATTAATTCACAGACCGTTGATAACTATCGGACAAAGCAAGTCAAAAATATTCGTTATTATTGTAAGTAGCGAAAAACCAATAAAACTTTTTAAATGGATCACAATTTTTCGGCACAAGTAAAAGAAATCATATCCTATAGCCGGGAAGAAGCCCTCCGGTTGGGAAATGATTTCATTGGCACGGAGCATCTCGTGTTAGGACTAATCAGAGAAGGGGAGAATACAGCCGTTAAAATTCTTAAAACACTCAATGTGGACTTATATGAGTTGCGGAAAGAGATTGAAATGGCAGTAAAAGATAAAACAGGAAAAAACATAGCCAATATAAACAGTCTGCCCTTAACCAAACAGGCAGAAAAAGTGATAAGGGTTACCGTACTGGAAGCAAAATCACTCAAGAGCCCTCAGGTAGAAACGGAACACCTGATGTTATCTATCCTCAAGAACAAAGAAAACATTGCTACCCAAATATTAAATCAATTTGATGTGGATTACGATATTTTCAGAAACGAATTAGGCGTATTACAATCCCCAAATAATCCTCCAAAAGCTGAATATGAAGATCCGGGTGAAGAGGATTTTGAAGATGAAAAAGCCCGTTATCAATCTAAGTCAAAACAACCGGCCGGTGCTAAAAGTAAAACGCCTGTATTGGATAATTTCGGAAGAGATATCACCAAGCTGGCAGAGATGAATGCACTTGATCCAATTGTTGGCCGTGAAAATGAAATTGAAAGGGTATCTCAAATTCTTTCGCGTCGTAAAAAGAACAATCCAATCTTAATTGGTGAACCGGGTGTTGGTAAAACAGCAATTGTAGAAGGATTGGCTTTGCGTATTATTCAACGTAAAGTAAGCCGTGTGCTATATGATAAAAGAGTGGTGTCATTAGATTTAGCTGCACTGGTTGCCGGTACAAAATATCGTGGTCAGTTTGAAGAAAGGATGAAGGCCATCATGAATGAGCTGGAAAAAAACAGGGATGTTATTTTATTTATTGATGAAATACATACTATTGTTGGTGCCGGTGGGGCAAGCGGTTCATTAGATGCTTCCAATATTTTTAAACCGGCATTAGCAAGAGGTGAATTGCAATGTATTGGTGCTTCCACATTAGATGAGTACAGAATGTATATTGAAAAAGACGGAGCATTGGATCGTCGCTTTCAAAAAGTAATGATTGACCCGCCATCTGTTGATGAAACTATCCAGATATTAAACAACATCAAATCAAAATATGAAGAGTTTCATAATGTAAATTATGCTGATGATGCCATTGATGCTTGTGTAAAACTCAGCGACCGTTATGTTACAGACAGGTTATTACCGGATAAGGCAATTGATGTGATGGATGAAGTAGGAGCAAGGGTGCATTTAAAAAATATTAATGTTCCTCAAAATATTCTCGATTTAGAAAAGAAGATTGAAGACATTAAGCAGGAAAAAAATAAAGTAGTAAAAAGCCAGCGTTTTGAAGAAGCAGCTTCTTTAAGAGATACTGAAAAAAGATTGGGTGAAGAATTAGATAAAGCAAAAGCACAGTGGGAAGAAGAAGCAAAGAATAAACGTTACCCAATTAATGAAGAAGATATTGCTGAAGTGGTAAGTATGATGACAGGAATTCCTGTAAGAAGAATGGTACAGGCTGAGACGGATAAGCTGCGCAGGATGGCTGAAGATTTGAAAGGAGCTGTTGTTGGCCAGGAAGAAGCCATCAGTAAAGTGGTTAAAGCTATTCAACGTAATAGAGTAGGACTGAAAGATCCAAAGAAGCCAATTGGTACATTTATATTCCTGGGTCCCACTGGTGTTGGTAAAACGGAATTGGCCCGTGCATTGGCCCGCCATATGTTTGACAGTGATGATGCGCTCATTCGTATTGATATGAGTGAATACATGGAGAAATTTACAGTGAGCCGTTTAATTGGCGCACCTCCGGGATATGTAGGCTATGAAGAAGGTGGCCAGTTAACAGAAAAAGTTCGCCGTAAACCATATTCTGTTATTCTGTTAGATGAAATTGAAAAAGCACATCCTGATATTTATAATATTTTATTGCAAGTATTGGATGATGGTCAATTGACTGATGGTTTAGGAAGGAAAATAGATTTCAAGAACACTCTCATCATAATGACATCAAATATTGGTGCCCGACAGCTGAAAGATTTTGGGGAAGGAGTTGGTTTTGCAACTGCCAGCCGTGTTCAAAACCAGGATGAAAGTAATAAGGCAGTAATTGAAAAAGCTTTGAAACGTACTTTTTCCCCTGAATTTTTAAACCGTATTGATGATGTGGTAATATTTAATTCACTGGAGAAACATCATATTTTTGAAATCATCGATATATTGATGAAGGGGGTGTTAAAGCGTTTGAATACACTCGGTTTTTCACTCGAGTTAACAGAGGATGCCAAAACATTTTTATCTGAAAAAGGTTATGATCAGCAATTTGGTGCCCGTCCACTGCACAGGGCCATTCAAAAATACCTTGAAGATCCTTTAGCAGAAGAAATATTAAATATGAATATCAAGGAAGGTGATGTATTAATTGCTGACCAGGATAAAGAAAATCAAAAACTCTTTTTTACTTTCAAGGGAAAAGTTAAAGATAAAGATGCTGAGAAATCTAAAGCATAATTATAAATCATAATTTATTTAAAGCCATCCAATGATTTGAGGATGGCTTTTTTGTTTTCATTGCCCGGATATAAAATCTTTTTCTGCACTTTTGTATAAATCTTTTTCATGTCAAAAGACAAAGAAATAATTATTACTATTGACGGTTGGTCATCCTGCGGTAAGAGTACACTTGCAAAACAATTGGCTAAGAAACTTGGGTATGTATATATAGATAGTGGCGCAATGTACCGGGCTATCACTTTATATTTTTTACGTAATCATGTTGACTGGACGGATGATAAAGAAGTAAAAGAAGCTTTGGAAAATATTTCCATTGAGTTTGAATTCAACCCCAAAAGCGACAAATCTGAGATATTGTTAAATGGAGAAAACGTAGAATATGTAATTCGTGATTTGGTAATTGCTGAGAAAGTAAGTGAAGTAGCCGCGATAAAAAGAGTAAGAGAGTTTGCTGTTGCCCAGCAAAAGAAAATGGGAGACAAGAAAGGAATTGTTATGGATGGACGGGATATTGGTACAGTTGTTTTCCCAAATGCAGAATTAAAAATATTTATGACCGCGGATAATGCTGTAAGAGTAGAGCGAAGATTTAAGGAGTTGTATGAAAAGAACCCTAATATAACTATTGAAGAGGTAAAGAATAATCTTGAGATGCGGGATTATATCGATTCTCATCGAGAGGTAAGCCCATTACGTAAGGCGGATGATGCAGTGATACTTGATAATACCAATCTAACCGAGGTTGAACAACTCAATCTTGCAATAAAATGGATTTTGGAAATGGACTAGGGGTTTGTACTATTTGCAACAAAAATGCATTATTTATCCATAAATAATTATGAATTGAAAAATTCTCAAACTATTTTCGCTCTATAATTGCATTTATCGCAAATCCACTCCAAGGTCCCTTAAAAAATCTTCAGTACTTTATCCCAATAGCCAAACTTGGTTAACTAGAATTACACAATTAGTATTCCTTCTTCCTACGAATTTTCCGTATCCAGGCAATGCCTGTAAAATCTCAGTTCCGTTACCTTTTGAATATGATAGGTTATGGCTTTGCCTTAACCGCTTACCATATTTGATCCACAATTCTTATTAAAAACTTTTTCAACATCCACCCGTCCTCCTGAAGGCCATAGCTAATTTATTTATTTAAAATTAAAACCACTTTGGTATGAAAAAGTTTTTACCCGGTATTTTTGTCCTGTTCTCTTTCGTCACCCTGCAAGCACAAACAATACCTTTCTGCGAAACATTCGGTACAACAAGAAATGATATTCCTTCCGGATGGATATTATCTCAGGGTGCTAAAATTGATGCATATAATAATCCTGACTTTGCCTGTGCAACTGAAAACGGGATCATTACACCAGGTGTTGGTGGTAATAACCCGGCAAATGTTTTATCTGCTCCAGTAATTTCTCCTGTTGCGGGCGGAAAGGTTTTTGCAAGATTTGACATTTGGCCTTTTGATGCCAACTTAACCTGCTTATCAAGGGCTAACCAGTTTTTATGCGCTACTACCTGCGATATTTACATTACACCCAGTAGCTATACCGCAACAACAGTACCCACAGGTACAGATCTGTTAGCTTCATATACTGGTTTTGTGATGACAAATGGCGGTTCTTACGGGTTTATTGTTGATTTACCAGCCGGAGTTACGAACTTTAAAATGTTATTCCGTTTTGGAGCACAGAGTGCTAACTGTAACCAGCCCGGTACTAAATATGTTCTTGATAATTTTTGTTTCTCTTTATCAGATTGTCAGAGCGATATTAATTGTCCACCGGTAGCTAATGATGATGCTTATGTATTGCCTACCAATGACAAGTTCCAAACTTTCAAAGCTGATTTAACAGGCGGAAGTTTACAATACTTACCAAGTCCTGTTGGCTATTCACTCTTTTCTCTGTTAAGCGGTGCTGGTAACAATGCAGTGGATGATGGTATTGATTTTGATCCGGACGGACATACAAGAGCGCAAATGACATGGACCCTGGTAGATGCCGGTTCTGCTGCTACTTACGGAACTGTTACTGTACATCCTGACGGTACATTTGATTATGTACGTAATGGCGTTCCTGCGGGATCACAGGTTACCGTGAGCTTTAGATACAGGCTTACAGATACTACTACTTTATCTGATGATGCTATAGCCTATATTACTATTCCAAGTAATGCAGGTTTACCGGTTAAGTTCCTTTCATTTAATGCACAACAGGTTAATGGAAAAGTGGCATTGAACTGGAAAACTGCATCTGAAATAAATAATAAAGAATTCGAGGTGCAAAGAAGAATGTCAACTGGTGGTGGATTCCAGACAATAGCTTCTGTGGTATCAAAAGCATTTAATGGTTACAGTGGTATTGTGTTAGATTATAACTACGATGATCTTGCCAGTCTTGTTGGAGCAGGACAGGTATATTACAGAATTAAACAAATTGATCTTAACGGACATTCTGACTACAGTGAAATAAGATCAATCCGGAATAATGCCAGGACATTCAACATAACTGTTTATCCTAATCCTGGTAAGGACCTGGTAAAAGTTACTATTCCTGATGGTGCAGGTATTGTTGATATTTCTGTAAGTGATATGTCTGGAAAAGAAGTTAAACGCTGGAACTCAACCGGTGTTAAGAATATCGAATTAACTAATCTCAGGCCTGGTATGTACACTATCCGGGTCAACGTGAAAGAAACCGGGGATGTTCTGGTTAATAAATTAATCATCCAGTAATCAGCTAAACAAATTATCAAAAGGCATGTTTTATTACATGCCTTTTGATTAATGCCAATTTTAAAATCTGCCTACCTTAATTTAAGACCTTAAGATCCGGGTTAGTTCCATTAAACCGTTCGTAGTACTGTAATCTATGGGCTTAACTGAACACTTATTAGTTTTTTGAAATGGTTTATTATCATCATTGCGAAAGACAGTTTAAAGGTATCAATTTCGTAAACTTTACAAAAAGGTAACGTGCCGGGATTTACAGCTCCGGTAACAAGGCTGGTGTACAATTATTGTTATTTATTTCCTTGTTTACATTGCCCGGAATGGCCAGGATGGTTTATTAGATTTACGTTTTAAGGCAGATAGTAAAGCAATGGCGGCAGGAAGCAGTAATAATCAATGGCAAGGATAATAATATTGCTGGGGTAAGAGTAAATGCCGGTATAGCAGCAGCCAGTATGGAAAGAAATAAAGATGTGGCTGCTATGTGAATGAATACAGAAGAAGAGTAAGAAGATGCAATAAAAATGTGCCCTAACCAGGCAGCAAACTATTTGCAGCTACAAACATCGCAGCCAATTAAAAATATTTATATAACTGATATTAACGGTTACCGGTTTACTTTGACAATGAATATACCGGATTCAAAATATTCCCGAATTAGCCTGAAAGGTTAGCTGCTGGTATTTATATCCTGCAAATTGAACAGGAGAATAAAATTCTTCGCAGAAATTCGTGAGAACTTTTTAAAATACCAAGTGGTTTGATTATGAAAAGCTAATCCCGCCGAAAGGCGGGATTTTTTTTGATAAATAAGATAAGTATCCAATTACGTATAAAAGGAAAAATAATTTTTGAGCAGCAGAGGTTTTATATAAGTATATACGATTTTGCAGGTGAGTCATGCAACTTAAGTATGTTTCTGGCGAACTCAGCGTGGAACGAAGATTACAGCAAGGCCTTTCGCTGAGTTTTTGGAATATTATTTCAACTTCTTTTCAAAACATATACTGTTTTCAATTGTGGCATATTGCCCGTAATTGGGAATGATTTTGTATCCGTTCTTTTTATACAATTTTATAGCTTCCGGTTGTCTTTTGCCGGTTTCCAGTATACACTTTTCGTAACCCAGTTCAGTTGCCCATATTTCCAATTCTGATAAAATTTTGCCGGCAATGCCTTTTCCCCTGCTGCCCGGTGAGGTGTACATCCGTTTAACCTCCATTGTGTTTTGGGCGTATTCTTTTATTGCACCGCAGGCAACTGGCTGATCGTTTTCATAAGCAACCACAACATATTTAATTGTATCTATTTTATTGAATTGGGCGTAAAAGGAATGGTCATTACCGTCTCTATCAGCTAAATCAGCATCAAGTAGTTTTACGAGTTGAATAAAACCAGGATTATCTGAATCCGTTCTTTTTATTTTAATCATCTGCCGCACACCTGATGGTTAATCAGAAATGAACAGCTAAAATACTAAATTTTAGTTGCAGTATTTGAATGGCTCAGGGGTGGCTTGTGCATAACGATTGGGGACAGAAAGACAAAATGACCTATTTATTATGCTGAGTAGCTTTATCCATGCCTTTGAGTGGGCTTTGCCTGCCTTTTGCCCCGGCGTTGTATAGATCTAAAATAGCTGTTTTGTTGAAGGGTAAGGGGATTCCTGTTAAACAAAATCTGACAAATTTTTCTTCTAAAGAGGGTTTTATTAAGCGGGTATTTCAGATAGCACCAGCAATTTATTTCACTTTCTTTTATCCCTGAAAACGAGATGTTTCATTTGTTAAAAGAAGAACAGAAATTGTATTAATCCAGTTTATTCATACTTTCTTACTTATGTTCTTTTGCCTTAACGCAAAAGAAACAAAAAGTCAAGACAGAAACGATATACAGCCTGTTTCTGTCTGCAGCTATATTCAGCTTTTGTACTTCTGTAGTTTCAGCAGGAGCAACATGGATTTTTAAGCGCAGGATTAATTTTTCAAATGCCGGATACCACCCGGATTTTGCCCTTAATCACCAATTCCCTGCAGAACACCCGGCCAGCCCGGCTGCTAAACATAAAGATTTGGCAGAAGGATTTCTTTTATTTGTAATTGCCAATTTCAATCAGCTTATTTACATTATGCACAATTATTTTTCTGCCTTTTGTTTCCACAATACCGTCTGTCTTGAATTCTGACAGCACTCTTACCACATTTTCTCTTGCTGTGCCAACAAGGCTGGCTAAATCATCACGGCTCATATTAATTTCAACAGGCATACCGGGATAAAAAT
>JBLMVP010000096.1:0-29399 GCA_050256755.1 Sphingobacteriales bacterium
AACAGGCAATGTTTCCGAATGGAGACTTTTCGCTAGAGGTTTCTTCTCCAGGGCTGGATGAGCCATTAAAGATGTTTCGGCAGTACAAAAAAAATATTGGCAGAAATGTAGAGATTATCACCAAAGATGGCCAGCATAAAGAAGGAAAATTAATTGAAATAACAGAGGATGGCATCATTGTGGAGGAAACAAAAGGAAAAAACAAAAAAAAGGAAGTGATAAACCATACTTTCTTATTTGATCACATAAAAACAACAAAAATTAAAGCAGTTTTTTAACAACAGCCGCTTTGCTGAAAAGCACGGCTTCTAAAAATTTTGTGTTATGGCAAGTATAAACCTGATTGAGAGTTTCCAGGAGTTTAAAGATGCGGAAAACATTGACCGCCCTACGTTAATGAAAGTATTGGAAGATGTATTTAAAACGCTATTGCGTAAAAAGTATGGTTCTGATGAAAACTTTGACGTGATTGTGAATACTGAAAAAGGTGACCTGGAAATCATCCGTCGTCGTATGATTGTTGAGGATGGCGCAGTACAGGATCCTTTGGCAGAAATTGCTTATAGCGATGCTGTAAAAATTGAACCTGATTTTGAAGTAGGTGAAGAATTATACCAGGAAGTCGAAATACTTGACTTTGGTCGCAGGGCAATATTAGCTGCCAAGCAAACTTTAGCAAGTCGTATAGGTGATTTAAAAAAGAATGTGCTTGTTAAAAAATACGAAGACCGGGTGGGTGAAATTATTAGTGCTGAAGTTTACCAGGTTTGGAAAAAAGAAGTACTGTTGCTTGATGAAGATGGTAGTGAGTTAATTCTTCCAAAATCTGAACAAATACCACAGGATTATTTCAAAAAAGGAGAAAACATACGTGCTGTTGTTAAAAAGGTAGAATTAAAAAATAATTCACCCGTAATCATCTTATCACGTACACACCCAAGCTTTCTGGCTAAATTGCTGGAAATTGAAGTACCTGAAATTTTTGATGGCTTAATCGTGATCAAAAAAATAGTTAGGGATCCGGGTGAAAGAGCAAAAGTAGCAGTGGAATCGTATGACGACAGAATTGATCCGGTTGGTGCCTGTGTGGGAATGAAAGGAAGCCGTATTCACGGGATAGTAAGGGAATTAAAAAACGAAAATATTGATGTTATCAACTGGACAAATAATATCCAATTATTAATCCAGCGTTCTTTAACTCCTGCAAAAATTTCTTCAATGGAATTAGACCAGGAAAATAAACATGCAGATGTTTATCTTAAACCCGATCAGGTTTCATTGGCAATCGGACGTCGTGGTGTAAATATCAAACTGGCTTGTGAGTTAACAGGCTACGATATTGATGTGTTTAGAGATAATGAAGGAGAGGTAGAAGAATTTGATATTGACCTGGATGAATTTGCAGATGAAATTGAACCATGGGTAATTGAAGCGCTGAAAAAAGTGGGTTGTGATACTGGACGCAGTGTATTAAACTTAACAGTAGAAGAATTAGAAAGAAGAACGGATTTGGAAAAAGAAACTATTGCAGAGGTAAGAAGAATATTAGAAGAAGAGTTTGAAAAAGAATAAAAGTCAAATTTGACAGATTTGGCTAATTAGACACATAAAATATTTGAATGTCAGATTTAAAATTACCACGTTTATTGGCAGCCGCTAAAGAGTTCAATATTGGACAGGATACCCTTATTGATTTTTTAGCAGGAAAAGGTTTTCCTAAAGATGAGTTGAAACCAACGGCTAAGCTAACGGAAGAAATGTACCGTGCTTTGCAAACTGGATTTTCCGGAGATAAAGCAGCTAAGGCAAAAAGTGATCAGATAGAAATTCCAAAAGGAAATTTTACAGAAGCAAAAAAGAAAAAAGAAGACGAACCTGTTATCTTTAAAAAAGAAGTAAAAAAAGCAGAACCAGCGCCGATACCTGAACCAGAAGTTAAAAAGGAAGTTAAGAAAGAAGAGCCGGTGGTGGTTGTTGAAGCCCCCATTGTAAAAATTGAAGCACCGGAAATTGAAGCACCTAAAGTTTTAGATAAAATTGATCTTGATTCAATTGATTCTTCTACAAGACCTAAAAAAACAATCAAGAAGAAAGAAGAAGAACCTAAGGCGGAGGAGCCACCAGTAGAAAAGCCAAAAAAGAAAAAGGAAGTTGTTAAAAAAGCTCCTGTAGAGGAAGTGGTTAAACCCGTTGAAGAAGAAGAAGCAAAACCCATCGAGGAAAATATTGTAATTGAAAATATAAGGGCAGAAAAATTAGAAGGACCAAAAATTCTTGGCAAAATAGAATTGCCGGTTGATAGCGATACAAGGCCCAAGAAAGAAGATGCAGATAAAGAAAAACGCAAACGCAAGCGAATTCCTATTGAGAAAAAAGGTGATCAGCAACCACGGAGAGAAGGTTTTAAAAGAGATGGGGGAGACAGAAGACCACCTCAACAAGGACAGGGACAAAGACCGGGACAACCAGTTCAGGGTCCGGCACGTGGTGGAGATAGCCATCGTCCTCCGCAAGGTGGTGGCGGAAGATTTACAATAAACAGAAGAGGCAGTGGAGGGGATAGTAGAAGAAGAGAAGATAAAGAAATTGATAAAAAAGAAATCCAGGATAAGATTAAAGAAACACAAGCCAAGCTGGCTGGTGGTAGCAGAGGTGGTAAAAGTTTAAAAGCAAAATATCGCAGAGCAAAACGCGAAGAAGCGGCAGAACAAATGGCTCATGATTCTTCAGAAGATAACAAACTGCAGGTAACAGAATTTGTTACGGTTAGTGAGCTGGCCAATCTTATGGATGTAAAATTTACAGATGTTATCAGCAAGTGTATGGGCCTTGGTATAATGGTATCCATTAACCAGCGTCTTGATGCAGAGGTTATTGAATTGGTGGCTAGTGAATTTGGGTTTGATGTTGAATTTATTGGAGTTGATGATGCAGAGGAAATGGAGGAAGTGGAAGAAGAAGATTCACCGGAGGATTTACACCAACGTTCACCCATTGTTACTATTATGGGTCACGTTGACCATGGTAAAACCTCTTTACTTGACTATATACGAAGTGCCAATGTAGTTGCCGGTGAAGCGGGTGGAATTACCCAGCATATCGGTGCATACCAGGTAACATTACCGGGTGGAAAAGAAATTACTTTCCTGGATACTCCGGGTCACGAAGCGTTTACAGCCATGCGTGCCCGTGGTGCTAAGGTTACAGATATTGCTGTAATAGTTGTGGCTGCTGATGATGCAGTGATGCCGCAAACAAAAGAAGCTATCAGCCACGCACAAGCCGCAGGTGTTCCAATGATATTTGCCGTAAATAAAATTGATAAAGACGGAGCTAATCCACAAAAAATTTACGAGCAGTTATCCCAAATGAATATTCTTGTTGAGGAATGGGGTGGTAAGTTTCAATCACAGGAATTATCTGCCAAGAAAGGATTAAACGTAGATAAATTACTAGAAAAAATATTGCTTGAAGCAGAAATACTCGACTTAAAAGCTAATCCAGACAGAGAAGCAACAGGAACAATCATTGAAGCAACATTGGATAAGGGTCGTGGCTATGTTGCCACCATGCTTGTACAAAATGGTTCATTGAAAGTGGGTGACTTGCTGGTGAGTGGACAACATTTTGGTCGTGTTAAAGCAATGTTCAATGAAAGAAATCAAAAAATGGATATTGCCCGACCATCAGATCCAGTTTTGATTTTAGGTCTAAATGGTGCTCCACAGGCGGGTGAGAAATTTAAAGTATTTGAAGATGAGGCAGAAGCAAAAGAAGTTGCCAGCCGTCGTGCACAAATTTTACGTGAACAGGGTATACGTGCCAAGAAGCATATTACGCTTGATGAAATTGGTCGCCGCTTAGCATTAGGTAATTTCAAAGAACTGAACCTTATTCTTAAAGGTGATGTGGATGGTTCTGTAGAAGCATTAAGCGATTCATTACAGAAACTTTCAACCAGTGAAATTGTTGTGAGAGTGGTACACAAAGCAGTAGGTGCTATAACAGAAAGTGATGTATTGTTAGCAACAGCATCAGACGCAATTATACTTGGTTTCAATGTTCGCCCTTCTGTACAGGCAAATAAACTGGCCGAAAACGAAGGAGTAGAAATTAAACTATATTCTATCATCTATAATGCCATTGAAGAAATTAAGAGTGCAATGGAAGGTATGCTTGAGCCTACCGTTTCTGAAAAAATTGTGGCAAACGTAGAAGTAAGAGAGGTTTATAAGTTTGATAAAGCTACCGTTGCCGGATGTTTTGTTCTGGATGGTAAGATAAGCCGTAACTCTAAAATCAGGCTCATTCGTGATGGTATTGTAGAATATCCAAAAGGTGAAGGACAGCATGCAGAACTTGGATCTTTAAAACGCTTTAAAGATGATGCGAAAGAAGTGGTGTCAAGCATGGAGTGCGGGTTAACAATTAAGAATTACAGTGATATTAAAGTAGGTGATGTTATTGAAGCATTTGAAACAGAAGAAGTGAAGAGAACATTGTAAGCCACGGAGCTTCAAGGTAAAGAAGTGAAAACAAATTTAATGTCTCGCAGAGACGGTTTGTTATTTGCAACTATCTTCTCCAAACATTTGTTAAATAAGGCAGAATAACCCATCTAACTAATAAAAGAAAATATTTTTGAGGCTTATTAACAGAGGTATGAAATTATTTTTTAGCAGTATACTATTATTATTCGCACTAGTTTCATCGGCACAACCTAAAAAGGTACTTGCTGATAAGATTGTTGGTGTTGTGGGAGATCGTATTATCCTTAAGTCTGATATTGAAAACAGTATTGAAGACGCTAAGAGACAGGGACAGGAAATTCCTGCAGATGCCAATTGCTATATCATGCAGCAGGCTTTAATACGAAAAGCATTGGTATTACAGGCAGAAAAAGATTCCGTACCAGTGGGTGAGGACGAAATAGAATCAGAACTGGAGCAACGTATTCGCTATTTCATTCAGCAATACGGAGGGAAAGAAAAATTGGAAGAAATTTCAGGCAGAACAATTTATCAAATTAAAGAAGAGTTCCGGGTTCCGGTAAAAGAACAAAAACAGTCAGATGCTATGCGTGCCAAAATTATTGAGAATGTAAAAATTACTCCGGCAGAAGCAAAAGCATACTATGAATCCATTCCAAAAGACAGTTTACCTTTTTTTGAAAGTGAATTAGAAATTGGTCAGGTTTTAGTTTACCCAAAGGCTAATCGTGAACTGGAAAAATATGCACAGGAACAATTAACAGAATATAAAAAACAGGTTGAAACAGGAGTAAGGAAATTTGAAACATTAGCAAAATTGTATTCTGATGATCCGGGTACAAAAGAAAATGGTGGATATTTTGAATTTAACCGTAGCGACAGAGGAGTAGATAAAAACTTTGTGCTGCAGGCATATAAATTAAAAGAAGGACAGGTATCACCTGTTTTCAAATCACAATTTGGTTATCATATCATTCAAATGATTAGCCGTAGTGGAGATGATTTAGTAGTTCGGCATATTTTAAAAATACCTGCTATTACCCAGGATGAAACGAATGAGGCTATCCAAAAATTAGATAGCGTTCGTTCAAAAATTGTTGCCGGGGTGCTGGAGTTTGGAGAAGCTGTTGGTAAATACAGCGAAGATGATGGAAGTAAATTTACAGCAGGCCGTATCAGGGGTAGAGATGGTTCCTCTTTTGTAACAATTGATCAGTTAGATAAGGATATGGTTCAAATGCTTGATAAATTAAAAGTTGGGGATATTTCCCAACCAACGATTTATAAAGATGAAAGAGATAAACAAGGAGTTCGTATTGTTTATCTTATTTCTAAAACAGAACCACACCGTATGAACATGAAAGATGATTACAACCGCATTGCCCAAACAGCATTAGAGGAGAAAAAGAATAAAGTGATGGTAAAATGGTTTGAGGAACATATACCTACGTATTATATCCTCATTGATCAGGATTACCAGGGATGCAGCATGCTTGGGAAATGGTTGCAATACGCATCAAAACAATAATTGGAAAGGCCGCACAATTGTGCGGCCTTTTTCTTTATAAGCAATCAAATAAACAACGTAAATTTGCGCTTTCATAAAAATCCATGAGTGATGCAATAAAACATGAATGCGGCTTAGCATTCATCCGTTTAAGAAAACCCTTTTCTTATTACCAGCAACAATATGGTAGTGTAATGTATGGCCTTAACAAGCTGTATCTCCTGATGGAAAAACAACATAACCGCGGGCAGGATGGAGCAGGCATTGCCACTGTAAAATTACATACCGAACCCGGTCATCCTTTTATGCATCGCATGCGGAGTATCACTAATCAGCCCATTGCAGATATATTTCAAACGCTTGGCAAAGAAATAAAAGAACTGGAAAAATATCAGCCCGATTTGATGAAACATCCTGGTTTGATAAAGGGCCATGTGAGTATGATGGGTGAATTACTGATGGGGCATTTACGTTATGGCACCCAGGGAAAAAATAATGTAGACTTTTGTCATCCGTTTATAAAAAGAGATATCCGCCCAGGCAGAAATTTAGCATTGGCCGGTAACTTTAATTTAGTGAATACAGACGAATTATTCGGATTAGTGAATATTGATCCGGGTGAATTTCAAAAGCAAAGCGATTTGGCAGCGATGATGGAAGTGGTACATCATTTTTTAGTAAAGGAAGAAGAATCTTCTCCCAATAATCCTGATGTAGCTAATATGCTAAAGAAAGCATTTAATCTTTTTGATGGGGGCTTTCATGTAGGTGGTTTAATAGGCAGCGGCCAGGGATTTACCATTCGTGATGCACATGGTATCCGTCCTTCTTATTATTACATTAATGATGAAGTTATTGTTGCTGCTTCAGAAAGAGCCGCAATTAGAACAAGCTTTAACGTTGGAGAAAATGAAGTTAAAGAATTAATGCCCGGACAAGCATTGATAGTTGATGCTGATGGTAATTTTTCAATTCAGCAAATATTAGAACCTAAAGGAAGAAGAGCCTGTAGTTTTGAACGAATTTATTTTTCAAGAGGAAACGATGAAAAAATTTACAAGGAAAGGATACGTCTCGGCTATAATTTAAGTGAACAGGTATTAAGCGCTATAGAAAACGATTTGAAGAATACCATATTTTCTTTTATACCCAATACGGCAGAAGTAGCATTTCTTGGGTTGCAAAAGGGGATGGAAGATTACCTGAATAAAATAAAAATTCAGCGAATACTATCATGGGGTAAAGATTATGATGATGAGAAACTGGCTGAAATGATAGGGCGGCGTATACGTATTGAAAAAATTGCTATTAAAGATGTGAAGATGCGCACCTTTATAACAGAAGATGTAAGCCGTGCAGATATGGTACAGCATGTTTATGATATTACATACGGAACAGTAAGGCCGGGGATAGATACATTAGTGGTGATTGATGATTCCATTGTAAGAGGAACCACTTTACGGGAAAGTATCATTCGTGCAATGGGGAGATTAAAACCAAAGAAAATTATCGTTATTTCATCAGCACCCCAAATTCGTTATCCTGATTGTTATGGAATTGATATGAGCAAACTGGGAGAGTTTGTTGCTTTCCAGGCAGCTATACAATTAATGAAAGAGAGGGGAAAAGAAGATTGCCTGCAGGAGTTATATAAAAAATGCAAGCAATTACAAACGGATAATCAACTCCATACCGAAAACCTGGTGCGGCAGGTTTACAAAACATTTACTACCGAAGAAATTTCAAAAAAAATTGCACAATTAATTACCCCGGTAAATTTTGAAGTTCCTGTAGAAGTAATTTATCAAACCATTGAATCGTTACATGAAGCTTGCCCAAGCAATACAGGAGATTGGTATTTTACCGGGAACTATCCAACACCCGGAGGTAACCGTGTAGTTAACAAAGCCTTTATCAATTACATGGAAGGCAAGAATGTGAGAGGATATTAAGTTTGATTGATGAGTTAATAAGTTGACAGGATAATAAGCGTACAAGTAACTTTTTCATTCATTTCTTTATTAACCATCTTAATAATCATTATACAGAATTTTATCAATCTATCATCTTATTAACCTGTCCACTGTTCTGTATCTTTTCCACAATTTTTAATAATGGCAACATCTTTGTAACATATTAAACACCCGTTTTTAAAATCCTCAAAAAGCACATATTTCATTTCCAGTTGTGGAATTGTGCATTTCTTTCCTATTTCCGTATTATATACTTTTTTTAATTTGGTGCAAAATTGCTTAATGAAGACTGTTTTGCTCATCCGCCATGCCAAAAGCAGTTGGGATGACCCGATGATGATTGATTTTGAAAGACCACTGAATGAAAGAGGTAAGAAAGATGCATCCATAATGGCTGGCAGGATAAAAGGCAAAAAAATTAATATTGATGCTTTTATCAGCAGCCCTGCTAAAAGAGCAAAGAAAACTGCTAAATTATTTGCTGAAGAATATAAGTACAAAGAAAATAAAATCATTTATAAATCTGAATTATACAATGCCGATTCATCTACTTTTTACGAAGTAATAGAAAGTGCAGATAACGAATACCAGACCATTGCTATTTTTTCGCACAACCCAGGTATTACTTATTTTGTAAATGAACTTACTGAAGTGAAGCTGGATGATATGCCTACCTGTGCTGTATTTGTTTTACAGGCCGATTGCAATAAATGGAAGGATTTTCGAAAAGCTAAAAAGAAATTTTTATTTTTTGATTACCCCAAAGCAATGAATGAGATTAGTGCTAAATAAAATATCCCCCCGAAATTTCGGGGGGATATTTTTAATAAATAATAAAGCACTTACTTTATATCGTATTTGTGTTTGTATCGCTCAAACAATTGTTTGTGTTTGTTATCTAAATTTATTTGACGTCCCTGTATAAGAGCCATTGTAACAACCGATGTGCGCATGTCCAGAATATCTCCTTCACTAATCACAATATTAGCATCTTTACCAGCCTCAATAGAACCGGTTCTGTCAGCAATACCTAAAATTTTAGCTGTATTTAATGTAATAGCTGTTAATGCTTCTTCTTTTGTTAATCCATAGGTAACGGCAGTGCCTGCATTAAACGGGAGGTTGCGGCCACGGTTTTGTCCATCATCATCATTTAAACAAAAAAGCACACCGGCTTTTTGCAAAGCAGCAGGAGTTTTATACGGCTGGTCCACATCATCATCGTCTAATGTTGGCAAACTATGTTCCTGCGAAAGAACTACAGAAATATTATTTTGTTTCAGCAAATTGGCAATTTGCCAGCTGTCGCTTCCGCCTGCTATTACTACATCAAATCCAAACTCTTTTACAAAATCAATAGCAATCAGCATTTGTTTTACTTCATCACAATGAATAAACAATTTTTGTTTTTTATTAAATAGATTTTTTGCAGCTTCCAGCTTAAGATTTGTTTCTTTACTGCCGGTATTTTGTAAATAAGCTTTTGCTTCACGGAAAAAATTTCTAACCTTTTCTATTTTATCCATTCCTTCTTTTACCGCGTCACCCTGTTGTTGCTGTGCAAAAAAGAAAGCAAACCGTCCGGAGACTCTTGGCAATAAACTCGGCATGTAAAAATGCATACCATTATCTGCAGCATATACGGCATCTTCAAAGTTCCAGGCATCTAACTGAACAGTAGAAGATGTGCCAGCTAATAAAGAGCCTATGGGAACAGTTTGTGCCAATAGTATTCCATTTGCCCTTAAAGTATTAGGAACTTTTGAATCTGCGTTATAGGCTGCGATGGAACGAATATTAGGATTCAGATCACCGAGCTCCTGAAAATCATTGCTTCCTCTTACTGCATTACCACCAATTTCCTGTATGCCTAATTGAGAAGAAGGCAGTATTAAGCCGGGATAAACTTGCTTACCGGTAGCGTCTATTACCTTAACATTATCAGCAGGAATGGAAATATTGGTGCCAACACTTTCAATTTTCCCATTATTGATTTTGATAGTGGCATTTTGCAGTACCTGGCCATTACCAATATGAACAGTACCATTTTTTATAAAAGTTATGCCCTTAGCTTCTTTTGCAGGATAAATTGTTTCCTGCGACTTGCTTACTATTGAAAATAACAGGCAAATATTTATAATTGAAAATATCTTTTTCATTTACGTGATTTTTATTGGTTATCCATTTGTAATTCATCTTCTATCACTTCCAGCATTCCTAATTTATGGCCGTGATCATCACCGCAGGTTTGTATTAACTTATAACTGGGCATAGCTCCCATTGTGGGTCTGCCTTCTTTCTTTTCACCAGCCATTTTATTAATAATACGGATGCGTTCTGCAGCTACCTGTTTGCGCATAGCAGCATCTTTTTCCCTGTCGAAATAGATAGTACCATCAACCATTGTATATAAAGATTTGGCATAAATACTTAATGGATTATCACTCCATAAAACAAGATCAGCATCTTTACCAACTTTAATACTTCCTGTTTTATCGGAAATATGTAATGCTTTAGCAGGATTAAGTGTTACCATCTTTAATGCATCTTCTTCACTCATACCTCCGTACTTTACACTCTTGCCGGCTTCTTGGTTTAAACGACGGGCCATCTCTGCATCGTCTGAATTAATACAAACATTCAATCCAACAGCGTTCATGATATAAGCATTGTAAGGAATAGCATCCTGCACTTCCAACTTATAAGTCCACCAGTCAGAGAAGGTAGAAGCAGAAGATCCATGTGCTTTCATTTTATCCGCTACTTTATATCCTTCAAGAATATGAGTAAATGTATTGATGTTGAACCCAAATTTTTCTGCCACCCTCATTGTTGAAGTGATTTCACTGGCGATATAAGAGTGACAGGTAATGAAACGTTTTTTATTCATTATTTCAACTAACGCATCCAATTCCAAATCACGACGAACAACCATTGGTGTTGCCCCTTTCTTTTTATTATTGGCATCAGCTTCTTTCAATTTGTTTTCATAATCCCTGGCTCTTGTAAACGCATCCATCAGAACTTGTTCCACTCCCATACGTGTATCAGGGAAACGGGAGTTACCCTGTAATGCTGCCGTACGTTTTACGTTTTCACCCAACGCAAATTTTATAAATGGATCAGCGCCTTTAAATTTCAATCCTTCATCATCAGTACCCCACCGAAGTTTGATTAATTGTGTTTGCCCGCCAATGGTATTAGCTGAACCGTGAAGAATATGAGAAGTGGTAACACCACCACTTAGCTGGCGATATATATTGATATCTTCGGGGTCGAGATTATCGCCAATTCTTACTTCAGATGTTACTGACTGTCCACCTTCATTGATTGATGTAACAGCAATATGTGAGTGTTCATCAATAACACCCGGTGTTAAATGTTTGCCTGTGCCATCAATAATTTTTGCTGTTGGGTCAGATAAATTTTTTCCTACCTGTGCTATCTTTCCTGCTTTCACCAATACATCGGTATTTTCTAATCTGCCTTCTTTTTCATTAGTCCAAACAGTAGCATTTTTTATTAAATAATTTTCCTGTTGCGGTAATGTTTCTGAGCCAAAGGCAACAAAAGGATAAATTACTTTTCCTAATGACGGGACGGGTTTTTGTTTGGAACTGTCTGGTTTAGCAACGGCCGTAGTAGTAAGTGAAGCAGTCCATAACAAATGTTTTCCTTCAGGATCTTCGGCCGTTCCGTTCCAAACGCCGTTGTTATTAAATCCGCTGAAACGGATATTATTTTTTGATTTTTTTTCAGCAGCGAAACTAAATTTCACCGACTTCCCGTCATAACTGAATTTTACGGGCAATGTATCTTTAGCAATGATGCTGGCGGAACTATTGTTTTTTACTTCCAGATTGTATGTTGCTGCTGCCTCGCCAGAAACAGTAAGGGTATAATTACCTGCTATGTTAAACCAGGCATCTTCCTTCACTCCATATTTTTTTCCCTGTACCCAGTTTTGAAGAATGTTCGTCTTCTCAGAAAACAATGGACCCGAAGTAATTAAAAAGTTGGCAAGTTTTCCTGCATCTAAACTTCCCACTTTGTCATTTATACCCAACAAGGTTGCTGGTGTTTTAGTTAAAGCATCCATCGCAGCTTTTTCACTTAATCCATATTCCATTGCTTTGCGAAGATTACTCCAGAAAGATTTATTGTCTTTTAAATCAGTGGCGGTTAAACAAAAGCTGATTCCTGCTTTTTCAATTGCGGCAGGATTAGTTGGCGCCAGTTCCCAATGTTTTAAATCTGTTAATGAAATCAATCTTGCATCATTGGGGTCGTCCACATCCTGCGCTGCCGGATAATTTAAGGAAACTATCAGAGGAGCCTTTGTATTAGTCACTTCTTTTATACGCTGATATTCTTTACCGGTTGCTTTAATGATATACTGTGAACCAAATTCTTTTCCAATTCTGTCTGCCCGCATCACCATCCACACATCTGTAGAAGAAGCGGGGTCAAGAATTTGAGGAAGGTTTTGATTTTCATTCCAAGCTTTTAAAGTAATGTTTACCCCTTCAGCAGATGGATTACTCTTATACCATTGTGCATCGAGATATGCCTGACGAAGCAGGGCGATTGTACCCATTAATGAAGAAGGATAGGATTGAGTAGATGTTCCTTTGTTGAAGGAAAGAAAATTTGCAGCTCTTTCTTTAACGAGTACTAAATTTTCTTTTTCGTTTGCCAGTGTCACAACAGCACCGGTTCCGCGGGCAATACCATCCTTTTGATGAGTAAGCACTGTCCCGAAACCAATATCACGGAGAGATTTTGCTTTTGCATCATCAGCGGTGAAAATTTTATAAGCATCTACATCAGCTTTCAAAGCCTGGTTCCATCCAAAAGCTCCTTTTTGATTACTGGTTAACTGAGCTGCTCCAAAGAAATTAAAACCGCCACCCGTTCTTTGCGGAACAGGTATTCCATAATCTCCATAAATGTCAATTAAAGAAGGATAAATGTATTTGTCTGCACAATCAATTACAACAGCATCATTGGGAATGGCAATACCATTTCCCACAGCAACAATTTTTCCCTGCCGGATAACCATTGTTGCTTTAGTGAGTGTTGTTTGTGCATCTTTTACAATGGTGGCATTGGTAAAAGCATAGCAGCCTTCCCGTTTATCTGCCACACCGTTAACAAAGAATGTTTCCTGCGCCTGCAGGAAAAAACCTGTACATACAAAAAGTACAAGCAAAAGCAATTTTCTCATGTCAGTAAAGTTTGAAATTATAAATAGAAGAATAGGAGGTTAAATTTATCGGAACTTTTCCAGATATGGGCAGACGTACTGTTTAATTTGATGAACGGAAAATTATTTATCAGCAGCCATCCTGTTGGCTAAGTAAACTCCACTAAAAATTAAGATAGCAGCCAGTATTTTTTGCCACGTAAGTTGTTCCCCCAAAAATATAATTGCAATAACAGCTGCATATACCGGTTGTAAATAAATGTAAGCACCTACCGTTGATGGATTGAGATGGGTTAGTCCATATATATTAAACAGGTAAGCAAAGAATGTGGCGCCCAATACAACAAATGCCAATGCAGCAAAGTCTGCAAAATGATACAGACTCCAGTCTATTTTAATAAATTCACCCAGGCCAAATGGAATCACCATCAGAGTACCAAAAGTAAAAACCCATCGTATTACATGTACGGGAGGATATTCTTTCATTAACGGGGTAACCAGTATAAAGTATACTGCGTAGGAGATGGCATTAATAGTACAAAAAAGATCACCCAGTAATATATTGCTTCCAATTGCAACATGTTCTTTCTGTAAAACCAGTAACACGGCTCCACCAATACCCAGCAGAAGGCCGGTAGCTTTATAGTAAGTGAATTTTTCTTTTGCAAACCAAACAGCTAAAATGGTAATGAAAATAGGTGTAGCCAAAATAAGTAAGGAGGCATGAATAGGACTGGTCATTGTTAACCCCTTAATAAATAAAAGCTGGTTAATGGCAACTCCTGTTAAACCACACAAAATAAAGCGTACAATATCTTTTCTTTTAATGGAAGCAACAGACGGTTTCATTAAATAGAGTGACCATAATAAAACAATGGTTACAGCAACACGCATAAGGTTAAGTCCGAACGGTCCTGTTAATCTGGGAGAAATATATTTCACAACACTGTAATTAGTACCAAAAATCAGGTTGGCGCCAATTACCGCTAAATGCGCTTTTGTTTTACTGTTCAATTAAAGAAATTAAAGGATAAATATTTTGCAAAATTAATTGTATAGAAAGGAAATAAATTCTTTAATATAGAATTTATAATTCTCCATGGGGCTATTGCCCGTGGAGAAAGCATAATTAAATTCTTTTGCTTTTTGAATATGATGTTTAAGATTAAAATTGTCCTGTGTTGCAGTATAAGTAATATTGTTTTCTAAAAGGTAGCTTGCTAAATATTCCTGTTCCGGCTGGCCGGGTGTTGGAACGAGAATGGATTTCTTATAGAGTTTGTATAAATCCATCACCGTGGTGTAGCCACTTCGGCTAATAATAAAATTTGAATTTACGATCGCTTCATTTAATGCTGATGAAGAAAGATGATTAACGATAACAGCATTTTTTACAGGGGGCAAAATGGTTTCGTCTCCTGGTAATCCCCGCACCACTAAAAATTTTCCTTCCACTGTTGGGACTTGTTTTAATAACAATTCTTCAAAAATACTTCGCTGGGGTTCGGGTCCCGATAATAAAATGAGGAAATCATATTTATTATCAATGCTGGATGAGCTGTCAAACCTTGATAAAGCCCCAATATATTTTACCGGTACAGCAGGTGTTTTTAGAGGATGGGACAATTCGCCTGCGAGGCTAACTTCTTTTTGTTCAAAATCTGGAACCCAGCATTCGTTAAACCGATTAATAAAACGATAATGGATTTTTTGAGCCCATTTATCCATCCATTTTACTTTTCCTGTTTTTATTAATAACTGGTGGGTGATATAAACACATGGTATCATTGTGCTGTATAAACCCATCCGGTTGTCGGAGATAACAGCACCAATTGAATTTTTCTTAATGGCTTGTTTTAACCAGGCTCTTTCTTTATAAATAGAATTTATTGCAGCGGGAAGCTGCCAAAGTATTTTTAAAAGAAACCATTTTCTGCCGGAAGGATATTTTACCGAAAAACTATCAAGCGGTAATATTTCAAGTTCCGGAAATTCCTTTGCCAGCAATGCGGCAACCTGACCAGAAGCGGCTAATATTACATGGATTTTATTTAACTGTAGCTCCTTTATTAAGGGAATACACCTTGTGGCATGACCCAATCCCCAATCCAACGGAGCAACTAAAACCGTTTTTGAGTTGTCTTTATTACTACTGGTCAATTTGAGGACTATTTATTGCGATAAAATAATTAATTTAGATATCCGTTTTATCTTATGAACACCAAATATAGTAATATGAAAAAGCCTTTAAACATTATACTGGGAGTTTTGTTAATCGTGTTTGTTTTGAGCAGTTGTGGTTCCTCCCGAAATCCTTTTGGCGGATCAAAAAGAGGTTGCCCGTGTAACACGTTAAAATAACCGGAAGAAACAAAGAGAGTAATGAAACAGCCTCACAGAGATTTATTAGTGCTGATAAAAGACGAATCGCAGATTCCTCATTCTATTGATGTGGAAGTGGAAATGCTGCATGAAATGCTTTTCCATATAGAAACGATTGATAACCTTTGTACCGCCAGTGAAGTAATTGACCTCAATAAATTTAAAATCATCAGCAAACACACTGCAATTACCAGAATCTTAAAGCAGAGAGATTTGAAGCCTTTCCAGTTTGTGAATAATAAGAATTAATTACAAATACTTCTCCCCTTTATTTCTTTTCACTTCAGCTACATATTCTTTTATTTCCTGTTCCTTTTCTTTTTTGCAAATGAGCAGAGCGTCTTTTGTATCAACAATTATAAAATCATCAAGGCCCTGTAAAACCAGCAGTTTTTTATTATCTGCGTGGATCATGTTTTTGGTCGAATCAATCACTACAACATGGCTGCCGCTTACTGCATTTTCAAAATAATCTTTCGGCATGTTTTCATAGGCACTATTCCATGTGCCCAAATCACTCCACCCAAAGGAAGCCGGAATAATGTATACGTTATCGGCCTTCTCCATAATACCAAAGTCGATTGAGATATTGGTGCATTGGGGATAAATCCTTTCAACGGCTTCTTTTTCCTGTGCTGTGTTGAAGAGATTTTTTTCAGCCGCAAACAATTCAGCCATTTCCGGCAGGTATTTTTCAAAAGCTTTTATAATATTCTGTACCTGCCAAACAAAAATACCAGCATTCCATAAAAAGTCGCCACTGGAAATAAATGTTTTAGCTAACTCTGTGTTTGGCTTTTCTGTAAAGGTTTTTACTTTATAAACATTGTCGCTAACCGCCTGTTGTTCATGTTGTATATACCCATAACCCGTGTTTGGGTAGGATGGCTTGATACCAATGGTAATATATGCCTTGTGTTTGTTTACAAAGTCCAGCGCTTCCAGGCAAACTTTTGTAAAAGCAATGGTATCTGTAATTAAATGATCTGCGGGTGCACAAATTAAATTACCCTTAGGGTTTTTCTGTTGAAGTTTATAGGCAATATAAGCAATGCAAGGAGCAGTGTTTTTGCGGCTGGGTTCACACAAAATATTTTCCTCAGCCAGTTCAGGTAATTGTTTTTGTACAATCTCTTTGTACTCAACTGTGGTTACAATATAAATATTTTCATGCGGAATAAAACCAGAAAAACGGGAATAAGTATCCTGAATCAACGTTTTGCCGGTACCAAGAATATCCAAAAACTGTTTGGGAAAATTTTGACGGCTCACAGGCCAGAAGCGGCTTCCTATACCACCTGCCATAATAGCCACATAGTGATTCTTGTTCATTACGCCTTTCTTTCAGGGAGCAAATATAGGAGACAATATGGAATGCTGTATTACTTCTTTATAAGACTGTCAATTATATATTGAATTTGAGTATCGTTGTTTTTTATAAAATCTTTATAAGTAGATGGAACGACGCGGTTGGGTATTACACCCCTGCCTAATGGTTCATTAAACTTGCCGGGCAACGCATGTTTTACATTAGCAATCGAAAACGAAAAACCAATTTTGGTATTGGGCAATTCGTATTCTACTAAATGAAAGCCATTATGCTTGTAATAACCACCCTCTGTTTCTTCGCCCACAATAGTAGCCCTTCCTTCGTTGTATAATAAAGCAGCAAAATAAGCTGCCGCAGACGATACGGATGGGTTGGTTACTAAATAAACATTGCCTGTAAACCTGTTACCATTTGGATGCCACCATTCATTTTTTTCAGGAGTTAAAAAATGAAGATCAGCACTGTCCTTATTAAAATCCTGATCTATAATTTCTTCAACAGCATCCCACTCCCCGCCCCTGAAATTATCAGAGATATAAGCAGCAAAAGGAACGGTTTTAAATTTAGTCCACGCAATATCAAATTCATGGAAGCTTTTATTGGTTAGATAAGAATATAACTGAAAACAGTTTTTATAATTTCCACCATTATTTTCCCTTAAATCAATAATGAGATTTTTAATTGAGGGATTTGAGTTGAGTAAACGAAAAGAATTTTGTATAAAATTGGTAAAAACTTTATCCCTGCTTACACTGCTGAAATCAAATGTACGTATACTCATAAATGCTGTTCCTAACGTATCATCAATCCTGAGATCATAATCATAATCATTGGCATCGTAGTAAAACTGTCTGCCCGACTTTTCCTCTAATTTTTTATAAGCTATGGCGTTAAGGGTTGCATTTTTAATAAAACCCTCGTTGTTTGTTTTATAACGTACTTCAAATGTTTCACTGGTCCCGAACCGCAGGTAATAATAATAGCCGAAATTTTCAGCAGCCATTTTATATTTTGCTTTGGTTATAAAGCCGTCTGTTGTATGATAATTAAGTAATTGTTTTAAAATACTGTCGGCATCCATATTATTAATGGAAACAATAACAGCTCCCAGTGGTAAATCGTCATCTGATGCATTCACACATAATTTGTTTTCTATGTAAATGAGGTTGAGCGGAAAGAAAAACCGTTTGTGATCAATGTTACGTATATCAGCATCAGGAAGATATACGGCCGTATGGGTACAACCAATATTATCAATAATGAAAGAAAGCTGGTTGTAGAACTCCCGTTTGGTTAAATCCTGTGTAATCGTTTGCCTGATACTGTCGAAGAGATTGGTAATTTCAAATTTGGTATGATATTCATAAAGACCCGGGTGTGCTTTTTCCAGGATTCTTCGGAAAAGATCATAATCTTCCTTCATCTCTCTTGGAGATAATTCATGTTCAAGAATATCGTCACTGAAAATATTTTTGCAGGAGCTGAAAGAGAAAATAAGCAGTAGTATGACAAGGGAGCTTCTCATCATTTAATGGATTAATTGGATTTTGTGCCGCAATATATAAAAACTCGCTTATTAAATCAAACCTTCACGTATCAAATCATGTAAATGCAACAGGCCTGCGTACAATCCATTTTGTAAAACGATCAGTTGAGAAATATTGTGTTTACGCATGAGGTCTAATGCATCAACTGCTAATTGATCTGCTTCAATTGATTTAGGGTTAATGCTCATAATATCTTTAGCTGTTATTTTATCAAAAGCAATTCCTTTTTCAAGCATCCTTCTTAAGTCACCATCAGTTATAATACCCAGCAATCTTTTGTTATCGGTTACTGCAGTGGCGCCTAATCTTTTTTCTGTCATTTCCACAATTACTTTACTAATGTTAGCGTTGGTACCCACTTCAGGCTTTTCATTTTGAACATATAAATCAGCCACCCGCAAATACAGTTTTTTACCAAGCATTCCCCCAGGGTGAAACTTGGCAAAATCGTCACTGCCAAATCCTTTTAATTCCATTAGGGTGACAGCAATTGCATCTCCCATCACTAATTGTGCAGTGGTACTGCTGGTAGGTGCTAAATTATTGGGACAGGCTTCCTGGCTAACAGTTGTGTTTAAAACAATCGAACTGTTTTTTGCAAGAAAGGATTGCATATTACCAACCATACCAATTAATGTATTACCAAAATTTTTTATTAATGGAACCAGTACTTTTATTTCGGGACTTTCTCCACTTTTGCTGATAATCATAACCACGTCTTCCTGTTGTACTATTCCTAAATCACCATGTATGGCATCTGCTGCATGTAAAAAAATAGAGGGGGTACCTGTTGAGTTGAGTGTTGCTACAATCTTTTGAGCGATAATGGCGCTTTTACCAATGCCGCTTATAACCAGCCGGCCTTTGGAATTAAGGATAGCATTAATCGCTTTTTCAAAGTTTTCATCTACCAGCTTATCCAGTGAGGCAATGGCAGCAGCTTCCAGGGCAATTGTTTTTTTTGCAATGGAGTTTATATCAGTAGTGGACAAATTGTTCATCATTTAATGGGCAAAAATATCTATTTTAATATATGGTTGAGAAGAAAAATAACCTTATCGGCCAAATCCATGCCCGTCTTAATATATACGTAATGACCGAAGTTTTGAAATAAGATTGGCATTTCGGCAGTTTTGGAGTAAATTCGCAATCTTTTTTCAGGAACCAACTGCTTCAAAAAAGTGAGACGTGAAAGGTGAGTTAGGTATACTCCGGAATTATGTTACACCCGCTCTCTTCACACCAGTAAACCATAACCTGATTATTCAGGAATACCACATTTTGTGGCAAAAGAAAATGAATTTGTAAATGGCTACAACACCAAAGAAAGCAGCGGCAAAACCAAAAACTTCCGCAGCTAAATCAAAAAATGCGGACAGTGCCGCTAAACCAACAGTTAATAAAACTAAAAATTTATTCAGCAGTAAGCAATTACACGAGGCTTTACATGAACATTTTGGTTTTGATGAATTTAAAGGAAACCAGGAGGCAATTATTCAAAGCCTGTTGGCCGGCAATGATACTTTTGTTATAAAGCCCACCGGTGGTGGTAAAAGTTTATGTTACCAACTACCCGCTCTAATGAGTGAGGGTGTTGCAATAATTGTATCTCCATTAATTGCTTTAATGAAGAACCAGGTGGATTTGGTAAGAAGCTACAGCAGTAAAGATGAAGTGGCACATTTTCTTAATTCAACATTAAATAAAAAGGAAATAAAGGAAGTTCATGATGATTTGCTTACAGGCAACAAAAAGATGCTCTACGTAGCTCCTGAAACATTAACCAAACAGGAAAACCTTGACTTCTTTTCTGATTTAAAAATTTCTTTTTTTGCTGTTGATGAAGCACATTGTATATCAGAATGGGGGCATGATTTCCGTCCGGAGTACAGGAGACTGAGAGAGATGATGGAGCAAATAAGTGCTTCCGTTGCTGTTATTGCTTTAACAGCTACTGCCACACCAAAAGTGCAGAGTGATATTATTAAAAACCTTGACTTACGTAATCCTAATATTTATATTTCTTCTTTCAACCGTCCCAATCTTTATTACGAAATACAGCCCAAGATCAGGAAAGAACAAACAATAAAAAGCATTGTACGGTTTATTTCACAGAACAAAGAAAAAAGCGGCATTATTTATACACTTAACCGTAAAACAACAGAAGAATTATCAGATATATTAAATGCTAATGGTATTAAAGCAGTTGCCTATCATGCCGGATTAGACAGCAAATTAAGAGCAGAGAGACAGGATTTATTTTTAAATGAAGATGTACAGGTAATTGTTGCTACCATTGCATTTGGAATGGGAATCGATAAGCCGGATATCCGTTTTGTCATTCACTTCAATATTCCCAAGAGTATAGAAAACTATTACCAGGAAACGGGGCGTGCCGGGAGAGACGGGATGGAAGGGAAATGTATTTTATACTATTCACATAAAGATGTTTCCAAACTTGAATTGTTTTTAAGAGATAAACCGTTAAGTGAAAGAGAAGTTGGTGCACAATTGATCCAGGAAACAGTAGCTTTTGCTGAAACAGGCGTTTGCCGCCGCAAATTGCTGATGAGTTATTTTGGCGAAGAGTATGATGCCGGAAAAAGTTGTGGTCATTGCGACAATTGTTTAAATCCTAAAGAAAAGTTTGAAGCAAAAGATAATGCAGTAGCTGTATTAAAAGCGATAAAGGCATTAGACGAAAGATTTACCACAGACTATATAGTAAATGTAGTGGTGGGAAGGTTGACTCCGCAAATCCAAATGTACCGTCATGATAGTTTACCGGTATTTGCACAGGGTAATGATCAGCCCGATCATTACTGGAGCTCATTGGTTCGCCAATTATTACTCGAAGGATTAATTTCAAAAGATATTGAAGAATATGGTTTGCTTAAGTTCACAAAAAAAGGGGAAGAGTTTTTAAGGAAACCCAAATCCTTTAAAATCGTAATGAACAATTTGTATGAAGAAGCAAACGAAGATGATGATGAAGAAGGTGCTGGTGCAGCAGCCGGTGCAACAGATGATAAGTTGTTGGGAATGCTGAAGGATTTACGTAAAAGGGTATCTAAACAAAAAAATCTTCCTCCGTTTGTTATTTTCCTTGAAACTTCTCTTGAAGATATGGCTACTATGTATCCTACCACTATGGAAGAGCTGGAAAAGATACAGGGAGTTAGTAAAGGAAAAGCTCTGCGTTATGGCAAACCTTTTATTGAAATGATAGCAGCCTATGTTGAAGAAAACGATATTATTAGGCCAGATGATTTTGTAATGAAAAGTGTGGCAAATAGAAGCAATAATAAAATTTATATCATTCAGAACGTAGATAAAAAAATCCCGTTAGAAGTTATTGCTAAAAACAAAGATCTTAAGATTGATATTCTGCTGGAAGAAATGGAAACAATTGCTGCCAGTGGTACCAAACTCAACTTAGATTATGCTATTGATGAAATGCTGGACGAATATGAGCAGGAAGAGATACTGGATTATTTCAAAGGTTGCGAAACCTCTTCTTTACAAATAGCCCAGGATGAACTGGCAGATGGCAACTTCAGCTGGGAACAGCTTAAAATAATGCGCATTAAGTTTTTAGGAGTTTATGGCAATTAAAACCCGCAACTTTATTGATATTAATTGTGGATTTTTTGTGAATTCCCTATATATTTGCAGCCCTGAAAGGGAAGGATGGTGCGGTAGCTCAGTCGGTAGAGCAAAGGACTGAAAATCCTTGTGTCGGCGGTTCGATCCCGCCCCACACCACAGCTTTAAAAAACCTCAGCAGCGATGTTGGGGTTTTTTATTTCATCTCCACCGCAACCCTCGCCGCGAGCTTTGCATTATTGATCACCAAGGCAATATTGGCTTCCAGGCTTTCGCCATGTGTGTGATCAGTAATGTATTTTAATAAGAAAGGCGTTACCTCTTTACCTCTTATCTTTTCTTTATCGGCAGCAGCTAATGCTTTTTGAATATGGACTTCCATTATATCATTAGGAACTTCCTGCTCTGCAGGAATTGGGTTAGCAACTAAAACACTGCCATTTAATCCTAGTTGCCATTTTGTTTGGAGCAGTTGTGCAATATCTTTTGGTGAATCCAATCGCAGGGGAGAATATAGTCCGCTATTTCTGGAATAAAAACTTGGAAATTCATCTTGCCCAAATGTTATTACAGGAATCCCTTTTGTTTCTAAATACTCTAAAGTTAATGCAATATCTAAAATTGATTTTACACCTGCTGATACCACGGCTACATTGGTTTGTGCCATCTCCGTTAAATCGGCAGATATATCCATACTGTTGTTGGCACCACGATGTACACCACCCGTTCCACCGGTTGCAAACAGTTTAATTCCTGCCATTGAAGCAATACGCATGGTTGCAGCAACTGTAGTAGCACCAGCAATATTTTTACTAATGACATAAGGCATATCACGCAAACTAACTTTCCATATATCTTTTTCTTTTCCAAAAAATTCCAATTGGTCCGGCGATAAACCAACACAACATTTTCCATCTTTAATAGCAATGGTTGCAGGTATTGCACCTTCTTTTCTTATAACATCTTCAACCATCATGGCTGTCTCCACATTTTTTGGATATGGCATACCATGAGAAATAATAGTTGATTCCAATGCTACTACCGGGTGATTCTTTTTCAAGGCATCAGCCACTTCAGGTTGTATTTCCAAAAAGGAATTCATTTATGATGGATAATATTTAGAAACGAGTTGTAGTAATTTTTCCTGGTTAAGATGAATGGCAATGGCACCGTTCACTTGTAATATTTCTGCGGATAACGTATGTGCAATTTTCAAACAATCTAGATCTCCCTTACCCAAATACTTGCCCAGAATATAACCAGATAAAGAACCATCGCCTGCTCCTGTGCAGTCTGCTACTTCAATATTACATGCATGAAGTGTAATTGATTTTTCTTTGGTATAAAGAGCAGAGCCATGTTTTCCATTATGCAGCCAGATTTTCTGAATTCCATTGTTCAGTAATTCTTCCACCTGCTGCTGGGTGAAAAATGCATTCTCTGAACATAGCATCGGTAACTCATCCTCATTAGGGGTAATCAAATGAAGTCCATTAAGATTGACACCTTTGAATTTTTTTGCCGGCGGAACAGAGACCGGTTCAATTACAAAGGGGATCCCTGTTTCGATGCTAAATGCCAATAGCCATTCAGCCGTATCAACATTTATATTGGCATCTGCTAATAAATAAGAAGCGGTTCTTAAAAGGTCTTTATGCTGTTCCAGGTGTTTGGGAGTTATTAAATGATTGGCAGCATTGGTTAAAAATGCAGTGAACAAAGAACCATCTACATTCAGGATGCCGGTATATTTTCCTGATAAACCTGATTGGGTAATAGCTGCATCTAACTTAACCCCGGCGTTAGTGCAAATCTGCTTGAGCCAATCACCATCGCTGTCATTACCAAACACACTGATTAATTGCACCGGCACGCCAAGCAATGCTAATTGATGACTGATATTCCGGCTAACGCCTCCAGCAGTTTTTGTTACAATAGCATCATTGGTGGTAGCCAGGAGCATTTCATCTGTAGCATGAAATAACTCATCTACTAAAGCTGCACCAATACAAATAACCGGGTTTGACATTTGACAAATCTAAGAAAGCTTTGAAAAGTAAAGACTTTTTATCATTGGTATAAATATTAAAAAGACCATAAATTGTATAATAGAGCAATCAACGCTCATCAACTTTTTATCAATTATGTATTTTAACCTTATCTACATTTAATCCACTTTTTAATAATAATGCCATTATTATTTTATTATTATTAAATCGTTTTATACATTTATATAAATCAATCAATATGTCATTGATTGGCGATTAGGCTTACATTACTAACCCCATTTAATTCAGTATGGATACGCAAACCCTTGCAGCCGTAACGCATGAAATAATCAGCAATCACGGCTTTTCAGAAGTAAGAAGAAATCTCACTAATAATCAGAACGCCTTATTTGCCTTAAAAACGTTTCAGCCGGGCGAAGTGATTTGCGATTTCTATGCCGGTGGCATTTACACAACTCCCACATATCTTACTGTGCAAACGGGGATTAACAGGCATATCACTCTTCAGCCTGAGTTTTTACAATATATCAACCACAGTTGTGAGCCCAATGTTTTCTTTGACACAACCACCATGCAATTAATTTGTCTTCGTCCGCTTAATGGGGATGATGAACTTACTTTTTTTTATCCCTCCACTGAATGGGATATGGCGCAACCTTTTAATTGCTACTGCGGAAGTGAACATTGTCTTGGAGAAATTCGTGGCGCCGCCTACCTATCAGCAAATTGTATCTCCCAATATCGCTTAACAGATTTCATTCAACGCCAATTACATGAAAGGGCAACAGAAAAACGGGCATAATTATTTACCTGCAAACAAACCGGAAGTTTTAACCATTCAATTAAGAGTTTGTGTTTTGGCTCCGCATGTGGAGTCAACTGATCCCAATATTCAATATTATTATGACTTTTCTCAAAGCATTGCCGAATACAGTAAAGTATTTAAAGACCTTGATATTGAATGGAGCTGGCAACCTGTTACTATTAATAATTATAAAGAGGTAATTGAAAGTATTGAATTGCAAAGCCAGTTATCCGATAAGCAAACCGTAATCTTCAATATTTGTGATGGAGATGAAGTAAATGGTGCTCCAGGTGTATCGGTTATAAAATATTTAAAAGAAAAAGGTTTGGCCTTTACGGGTTCCGATGAACATTTCTACGATATTACTACATCTAAAATTTTAATGAAAGAGGCTTTTGATAAAGCCAATGTTCCTACCCCTGCCTGGAAACCTATTTATGAAAAAAAACAATACCTCAACGGTATTTTCAAAAAACTGGGTAATCCAATAATTGTTAAACCATCTGTCTCGGGTGGCAGTATGGGAGTTGGAATAAAGAATGTAGTAGAGAATAAAGAGGAATTACATGAACAGATAGACCGGATGTTTGATGGGTACCGGGGCTGGCATTTATCAACTGGCGGTATACTGGCAGAAGAGTTTATTAGTGGTCCGGAGTTTACGGTTTTAATAGTTGGTGATTCATCTAAGCCAGAAAAATGTATTGTTTATCCACCTGTTGAAAGAGTGTTTCATCCATCTCTGCCCGAAAAAGAACAGTTCCTGTCTTTTGACCGTTTATGGGAAATATATGAAGATGAGACCCCAATGCCCAACGACGGAAACTTCTATGAGTATACCCAGCCATCCGATGAAATAAAAGAGGAGGTAATGAAAATAAGCCTGGATGCTTATTGTGCTGTTGGCGGAAAGGGATATACAAGAATTGATTTGCGGATGGATAAAAACACGGGCAAAATCTATGTACTGGAAGTAAATGCCCAATGTGGTTTGAGTGAAGATGAAGATTATACCTCTATTGGCGCCATCCTTCGTTTTGCCAATAAATCATTCAGTCAGCTCGTAATGGAAATCATTAACGACGCATTAGATAAATAATCTCTTAAATAATTGTTTCAAATAACAAATCGTCTTAAGTTTATTGTACCAAAACAATCCAGATACATTAACAGCACCCTAATAGCGGCGTTATATCATTAACAATGAAAATTTGTGTACTCCAGCCCGATTATTCAACCACATCGGTAGATTATAAAAATTATGATCCACCTCGTAATTTATCATCGTTATTGCCCGGCGCATCTGTTGACCATGTTTTTTTAAATAAGCTGAGGACTTACAGACAACTTAAAGAACTTAAGAATAAAAACTACGATGTATTTGTGAATTTATGTGAAGGATATTTGGAATGGGAAGTTCCTTCAATAGATGTTATTCACTCATTAGATTTATTAAATCTTCCGTATACAGGACCATCAGCATCATTATACGATCCACCGAAGGAGTTAATGAAATATGTAGCCCATACGGAAGGAATTGCAACTCCTGCGTATGTATTAATTGAAAATGCTGATGATATGGAGGAAGCCTGTAAACATTTATCTTTTCCATTATTCGTAAAGCCTGCAAAAGCAGGAGATAGTTTGGGAATAGATAAGCAATCGCTGGTCAACACCAAAGAAGAACTAAAACAAAAGATTGCTGAAATTTTAAACGAGTATGAACAACTGCTCGTGGAAGAATATATTGATGGAAGAGAGTTCACCGTTTTAATTGCTGATAATGCTGACAATGAAAAGCAATACACGGTATTTAAACCAATTGAATTTATTTTCCCTGAAGGGAATAAATTCAAAACCTATGCATTAAAAACATCTGAGCTGCACCCGGAATCAAATATCACGTGTAATGATGAGGTATTAGACAAAAAACTGCGCAATGCAGCCCAGCGAATTTTCAGGAGTTTTGGAGGAGTTGGTTACGCAAGAATGGATTTCAGGGTGAATGCAAAGAAGGAAATCTTCTTTCTCGAAATAAATTTTACCTGTTCTGTTTTTTATAAAGATGGATATGAAGGTTCTGCAGACTACATCTTAAAACATGACGGAATTGGCCAGGCTGGGTTCCTAAGCCATATAATTGAAGAAGGGATTGCCCGTCACCAACGTAAACAAAAAAAATATCATATAAAGGGCAACGCTATTGCAGGTTTTGGCATTTACGCCAACCGGGACATAAGGAATAATGAATTGATTTTTAAGGGAGAAGAGGTGGCACAGCGTATTACCACCCGCAGACATGTGGAGCAAAACTGGAGTCCTGAGGAAAAAGAAATTTTCCGCCATTATGCTTATCCTCTCAGCAAAGAGGTATTTTTGCTGTGGGACGAAAACCCGGCAGAATGGGCTCCGCAAAATCACAGTTGTGACCCTAATACCGCCTACGATGGGCTCAATGTAATAGCCCTCCGAAATATTAAAAAAGGCGAAGAACTAACTCTCGACTACACATCCTTTCTGGATGAACATATGGAGCCTTTCGAATGCCGCTGTGGTACTCCCAAGTGTAAAGGCATTGTCTCCGGGATATCTAAAAACTCGGTTACGAAAAGAGAAGAAAAAGCCCGACACTTAAACGAAGTGTAAACTTCCCCGTCTTACTAACCATTATTAAAAAGAAGCAGTTTATTGCTTCATTTAACCCATTTATTCTGATGATTGAAAAGAATCAAAGAGAAAGGCTATGTCAAGATTTGAGATATTACGAAGACTGATGATGAGGCACAGGGTTCAACTGTTGCTTACTTATTTTTTATTTTCATTGGAAATGCTGGGTTCTTTACTGAGACCTTATTTCCTGGGTGAAGCGGTTAATGATTTGCTCAAAGGGAGCTATCATGGATTAATTGTATTATCGATTGTTCATCTTTCCTGGCTGATAATTGGAACACTTCGTCATCGCTATGATACAAGAACGTATTCCGCTATTTATACAACATTGGTCACTACTTTTTTAAGCAGGAGGTTTGCACAAAAAGATGTTTCCAGGCTGAGTGCCCATTCTACTTTAGCAAGAGAGTTTGTAGATTTCCTGGAGTTTGATTTGGTATATGTAATTGAGGCCATTTATAATTTACTCGGCTCATTGGTGCTTTTATATTTTTATGATAGTTCAGTTGTGTTGGTATGTCTTGCTATTTTATTACCGGTGATGGTGATTAGTTATGTGTATGGGAGAAAAATGAAAAAGCTAAACAGGTTGAAGAACGATGAACTGGAACAGCAGGTAAGTATTATTTCATCCGGCGATCAACAGGCCATCAAAAAACATTATAACAGTTTACGTAAATGGCAAATCCGTATCTCCGACCAGGAGGCGTGGAATTTTGGTTTTATGGAATTGTTGGTGATGGTGGCCATTGGAGTTTCTTTACTCGTTTCAAAAAATACATTAAATGCCGGGACATTAGCAGGAAGCCTGATTGGTATTTATAATTATATACTCAAGTTTGTTTCCGGGCTCGATACCATTCCTTACACAGTACAAAGACTTACTTCTTTAAATGATATCACCCGTCGTATAAAACTGGAAGCAGAAGATTTTCCCGAAGAAAACACGAAATCTCATGGCGAAATAAGGTTTATTAAAGTTAAAAGAGCAAAAGCGTTAAGCAGGTAATCCTTTTCAATTCAGTAATCTTCTTTATCAATCTGTATATCGTAATCACCAGTTGGTGCAGTTGGTTGTTTTCTCTTTCATAACAACCGCTTAGTTTTAATTAATTTTTTAAATATGATGACTGATATTGACTTCTTAAGGGAAACATTGGCAATTGCCAGTCAATCGTTGGAAAAAGGTAACCTGCCCTTCGGTTGTTTGCTGGCAGATTCAGCAGGAAACGTTTTGGCTAAAGGAGAAAATACAGTTATTACAGATGAAGACAGCATTGCTCATTGTGAAATAAATTTAGTACATCAGCTGGCGGGAAAATATAATTCTGAATCTTTAATCAATTGTACGCTGTATGCCAGTACGGAACCATGCCCCATGTGTGCATCAGCAATTTTCTGGAGTGGTATTGGAAGAATAGTCTTTGCTATAAGTAAGGAAAGTTATCATTCCATTGCTGGTACTGCTAATCCTGCTCATGTATTTGATATGTCTTCAAAACAATTACTAAGTCACGGAGGCAGGCAAATAAAAGTGGAAGGACCACTACTGGAAGAAGAGACAATAGCTTTTTATAAAAATATTTACAGGCAATAAAACGTGGAAATGGAAATTAAAATAGTTTTATTTATAAACCTGCTGGCTTACAGTTTTATTGTAAGCCAATCTTTTTTTTATATAATTGCTTTAGAAGATGTGCAAAGGAATATGCAACCACTAGCGTATATTGAATTAAGAAAACTATTAGACAAAAACTTCAGGGCTAAATTCAAATACCTTTTTTATGCAACGCTTGTTACAAGTCCGTTATTAGCAATACTTGCGTTTGTAAATAATCAAAATATATTATTTATATGCGCTCTTATTGCAACGG
>JBLMVP010000097.1:0-5178 GCA_050256755.1 Sphingobacteriales bacterium
TCTGAGCAACGACACAGTAAAAGCTACAGTTTTCTTAGTACTGTTTTTTGCTGCATTAGGCGTTGTAGTATTTATTACTTGGGGTAAATAAGTATTTTACTCTGATTTATTATTCTATGATGAGTGTTACTCGTCATTAGAAGGACTTTTTCGCAAAACCAAATAATCGATAAGGGAAATTATTTATAATTTCCCTTTTTTATTTTCATAAGTATTGGATTATTCCCATTTCCTGAGCAACCTTACTCCCAGAAAAGTAACAAAACAAATGGCTGCAATAACATACCATAAAAATGAAAACCCAAAATTCTTCATTAACTGGGTTCCAATCAAGGGTGAAAAAATTTGCGCAAAGGAAAATGCCATAGTATAAAGAGCAGCATATTGTCCACGGTTTTGTTTGTTGCTTAAAGCAATCCAGTAAGAATTCATAAAAGGCATTGACAGCATTTCTCCTAATGTAATTACTGATATGGCTGCGATTGCCAGTAAAATGGAATAGGGGAAAATATTAAAAAATAGAAACGATACACCAGTTAAGAGGACTCCCAATCCAATATAAAAAACATTGTTTTTCTTGTTTTCAAGTTTATAAACCAACACCAGTTCAAACAACGCTATAATTATTCCATTTAAGGCCATTACTAATCCAATTTGTGTTTTGGTCATGCCCAACTTCTGGATATAAAAAACAGGAACGGTTGAATTCATTTGAAAGAAACAAAATGCATGTGCAGCAACCAACAGGATAAAGAAAAGGTACTGTTTATCCTTATAAGCAGATTTTGATTTTTCTAATGAAGATTTTGAATGCAATTCACTTGGTTTACCTGCTTTAGCAACCGGTAATAATATACGCATTACTATTGCTGCAGCGATACAGGTAATTCCATCTACCCAAAACAACAATTGATAATTGATGTCTGCAAGGAAACCACCAAGGGCAGGACCAATTCCCCACCCAAGGTTTACAGCTAACCGATGAATAGCATAGGAACGGGTTCTGTTCTCGGGACTACTATAATGAGCAATAGCTGCTGAATTCGCAGGACGGAAGGCTTCCCCCGCCAAACTCAAAAGAAAAATGGTTATCCCTAATGACAAGGGCGTTTTCATAAAACCCATTGCAACAAAAATGAGCCCATTCAAAATGAGGCTTATGAATTGAATAGGACAAAAACCTAATTTATCTGAAAGATACCCACCAATATAAGCACCCATTACAGCGCCAATACCAAATACTGCCATTATTAAACCGGCCATTCCAGCGTCAAAATGTAAACCATCAATCATATAAGGCAGCAAAAACGGTATAACCATTGTGCCGCTCCTGTTAATGAAGAGCACAATTGCTAAACACCAGGTATTTCTTGATAAACCCGCATAAGCCTGCTTGTATAATGAAATTGTGTTACCTAACATAAATGAAGACACAAATGTAAAGGTCAATTTTTAAAATAATTTTGTATTTTACAAAATCAAAAATTGGGTTTTGAAAAAGATCGTAGCGGCAATCTTATTGTTTGTATTTATTTCTGTTCAATACGGCAGGGTGAGCAGCTATTATCATTGTATTATTCTTAATGCTGTAAAAACAGATTTTAAACCAGATTGTGACTGCCAGAAAATATTATTGGTAAGCCCTTCATCTGAACAAAATAACGCCACTATCCCAATTCATACTCATTCTATTTCATTAGATGAATTTTTTGTTTGGAATGAGCAGCCTGTTAAATTTAACTGCAATATTTATTTAGCCGGCTATAATGGCTATTACGATAATCAGTATCATTTTACCTGTAGCAATAATTATTTTATTCCCCCGGAGTGTTAATTTCTCTCTATTCTCTTTTACTAAAAAAATAACAGGCAGATCTGGTCAATCGGTACTGCCTGAATGTATTCATTATTAAAAATAAAAATTATGAAAAATATATTTTTCTGCATAAACCTATGCATGGTTTTGTCATGCGCAACAAAAATTTCAACTATTAACCCTCTACGAAAAGGTATTCATTCAACTGATTCAAGGGGTAACTCGATGTTACTCGGTACATGGACAAAAAGCGCCTTACAAGAAGCGCCTTACAATAGTTGGTTTGTAAAAAATTACAATGATTACAAGGTAGATAGTACAACTGCTAATCAGTTAAATCCTCTTTTTAAAAATAAATCTTTTCAAATCTTTTTAGGTACATGGTGTGGTGACAGTAAGAGAGAAGTTCCACGTATGCTGAAATTGCTGGATTACTGTAATGTTGATGAGAAAAAAGTTCAGATTGTTTTTGTAAGCAATCATGACAGTGTTTATAAACAAAGCCCGTTTCATGAAGAAAAAGGGAAATTTATTTTTCATGTTCCGGACTTACTCGTTTATGAAAACAATGTTGAATTGGGCAAAATAATTGAATCGCCGGTGGTATCGCTGGAAAAAGATTTATTAAGTATAGCCAGGGATAGAAATTATGAGCCCAACTATAAAGCATCTGCTATTCTAACTAACTTTTTGAAAAAAGATCTGCCGGAAGGGAATGACCTGGAAATTGCAGAACTGGTGGCAAAGTTGAAACCATATATTATTTATGCAGATGAGCTCAACTATTTTGGAAAGATGTTAATGAACGGAGGCGAATACAAAAAAGCAATAATAACTTTTAAAGTTAATTCTAACCTTTACCCTGAAGATATTACTGCCAAAGAAAGATTAGCTATCGCTTTGTGGAAAGCCAACGATTTAGAGGCAGCTCAAAAATGCTGTAATGAAATCCTGTCTTTATATCCCGGAAATACAACAGCCAGTACCATTCTAAAAACCATCAGCAACTAATTGCTTTTAACCCCGCTCAGGCGGGGTTAATTATTTTTAAAATTACATCGTAAACTTTTTGCAACTGTTCATGAGTGATACAATATGGTGGCATTATATAAATGCTGTTGCCCAATGGACGTATATACACTCCCTGTTCCATTGCTTTTTGAGTAATATCAACAGAAATATTATTCAGGTATTCGTCTTTGCCATCCACTATTTCAAAAGCAATGATGGTTCCCAGATTACGGATGTTTTTAGTTTGTAGTTTGTGGTTGGTAGTTTGTAGTTGGGTAATAAATTTTTTATTTTCTTCAGTTATCCATTCAATTTTACTAATACAGGTTTCTTTTTTTATCAGGTCAAGACTGGCAAGAGCTGCGGTGCAGGCAATTGGATTAGCAGTGAATGAATGACCATGAAAAAAGGTTTTTAACTTATCATCGCTTACAAATACTTCATAAATTTTTTTGTTGCAGGCTGTAACGCCTAAAGCCATAGTGCCACCCGTTAATCCTTTACTTAAACAAACGATATCCGGCTTTTCATCGCAATATTCAGAGGCAAATAATTTTCCTGTTCTTCCAAAACCGGTCATTACTTCATCAGCAATGCAAATAATATTTTCTTCTCTACATGCTTTTATTAGCTGATTCAGCAGTGCTGCATCATACATTTTCATTCCGCCGGCTCCCTGAATCAGTGGTTCATAAATAAAGGCTGCAATTCCCGATGACTGTTGACGGATGAGGGATGACAGTTGATTAATATTTTCATTTGTCGGGGTATTAATAAAAACTACTTCGAAAAGTTTATCATGAAATGCCAGCGTAAAAACACTTCTGTCACTCACACTCATGGCGCCAAATGTATCGCCGTGATAGGAGTTATTAAAAGCAAGTATTTTGTTCTTTTTTTTTTCATCCCTGTTCCACCAATACTGCAAAGCCATTTTAATGGCTACTTCTGTTGATGTAGAGCCATTATCACTGTAGAATATTTTTTCAAAATTTCCCGGAAGCATCTTTATTAGCCTTTCCGCCAATGTAATTGCAGGTTCATGTGTAAAGCCGGCAAAAATTATATGTTCCAGTTTGAGTGCCTGTTCATAAATTTTTTTCGCAATATAGGGGTGGGCATGACCATGTATATTAACCCACCAGCTACTGATGGCATCAATATATTCATTGCCATTTTCATCAAACAATAATGTGCCTTCACCTTTTACAATGGGTATTGGCGAAACCATATTTTTTTGATGTGTGAATGGATGCCAGATAATTTTTTTGTCTCTTTCCGCAAGATTCATAATCGTCAAAGATAGGTGGAATGGAGAAGTAAACTTTTAGAAGTCTTATGTTAGGAATCGTAATCATTTTAAAAATGCTCAATCATGGTATCTGCAAAAAGATTGCTGCTAAGATAACGGTCGCCACGGTCGCAAACGACAAAAACAATTACACCAGAATTTAATTCTTTTGCTAACCGAAAGGCAGCGGAAGCGGCACCGCCACTGCTCATGCCTGCAAAGATGGCTTCCTGTTTGGCCAATTCTCTTGCTATTGATGTTGCTTCTTTTTGGGACACATCAATAACTCTATCTACTCTTTCGGGTTCAAAAATTTTTGGTAAATATTCTTTAGGCCATCTTCTAATACCTGGAATAGATGAGTCTTCTGTTGGCTGGCAACCTACTATTTGAATGGCAGGATTTTGTTCTTTAAAAAATCTTGAGCAACCCATAATAGTACCCGTCGTTCCCATTGAACTTACAAAATGAGTAATAGATTGATTAGTGTCCCTCCATATTTCCGGCCCGGTTGTTTTATAATGGGCCATGTAATTATCGGGGTTGGAAAACTGGTTTAAAATATAAAATTCACCTGTAGCCGCTTTTTCTTCAGCATAATCACGACATGTTTCAATGCTATCTAATAAAGTAACTTTTGCACCATAGGCCTCCATGGTTAATGTTCTTTCCCTGGTGGAAGTAGATGGCATCACTAATTCTATTTCCAGATTATACAGCCTTGCAATCATAGCGAGTGCAATACCGGTATTGCCGCTGGTAGCTTCAATTAATTTCATACCAGGCTTTATATCTCCTCTTTCCAATGCAGAGCGAATCATATTTAATGCAGGCCGGTCTTTTACACTCCCGCCCGGATTATCGCCTTCAAGTTTGGCATATATTTTTACGTTGGAGTTGGGGTTTAATTTCTTGATTTCCACCATTGGAGTATTGCCTACCAGGTCGATAACAGTTGCCATTCCAATTTTTTTAACTTGTGATGAAGCAGTAAAATTAGGTCAATGAAGTTTTATTAATTGTTAGGGTAATTACAAATTCCCAAAAGGGTAAATGACAA
>JBLMVP010000098.1:0-19487 GCA_050256755.1 Sphingobacteriales bacterium
GTATTCCGTTATAATGAAACAACCGGCATCGCTTCCCTTGACCCTGCCTTTGCAAAAAATCAATCCATCATGTGGGCTATACATCAGCTGTATAACACACTGGCAGAAGTAGACAGCAACCTGAATATTGTTCCATCATTGGCAAAAAGCTGGGACATATCAGCAGATAACCTTTTATTCACTTTTCATTTAAGGACAGATGTTTTCTTTCATGATAATGATGCATTTAATAATGGCAAAGGGAGATTATTGACTGCGAATGATGTTGTATATAGTTTTAAACGAATCATGGATAAATCGATTGCCAGTCCCGGTGCATGGATTTTTAATAACCGGGTAGATTCTGCAGATGGATTCACGGCAATTGACGACAGTACATTTCAATTAAGACTGATACGACCTTTTCAGCCTATATTGGGAATATTAAGTACACAGTATTGTTCTGTTGTACCCAAAGAAGTAGTAGTGAAGTATGGAAAAAGTTTCCGAAGCCACCCCTGTGGCACCGGTCCCTTTCAAATGAAAGAATGGGCAGAGGGTCAGGCATTGATCTTAACAAAGAATCCCAACTATTTTGAAAAAGATGAAGCTGGAAACCGGTTGCCTTATTTAGATGCTATTAAAACTTCCTTCCTCGACAGTAAGGCAACAGAGTTTTTAGAATTTCAGCAGGGAAGATTAGATTTTATAAATGATATTGACCCCTCATTTAAAGATGAAATATTAACCAAGAAAGGAGAGTTACGTAAAGACTGGATTGGAAAAATTGATTTGCAAAAACATCCTTATCTCAATATAGAATACCTCGGCATCTTAGTTGACTCAACAAAGGAATTTGCCAAAACATCCCCATTACGAATCAAGAAAATCCGCCAGGCTGTTAATTATGGTTTTGACAGAAAGAAGATGATGATGTACCTGCGTAATTCCATTGGCACTGCTGCTGAGAGTGGATTTGTGCCGGCAGGATTACCATCATTCGATTCAGTTATAGTTAAAGGCTATAATTACAATCCTGTAAAAGCAAGGAAATTATTAGCAGAAGCGGGTTATCCTAATGGTAATGGATTGCCTGCAATAAAATTATTAACCATTCCCATCTACGCTGATTTAGGAAGTTATATTGCCCGTGAGCTGCAGGAAATTGGATTAACTGTACAGGTAGAAGCAGTACAAAAAAGTTTTCTGCTGGAAGCCACAGCTAAATCAGAAGCACCATTCTTTCGGGCCAGCTGGATTGCTGATTATCCGGATGCAGAAAATTATTTGAGTGTATTTTACAGTAAGAATCCATCTCCACCTAATTACACCCGTTATAAAAACCCGGTATTTGATGAACTCTATGAAAATGCATTACAGGAAAAAAATGATTCGTTACGCTATAAAATATACCAGCAAGCGGACCAGATAGTGATGAATGATGCTCCTGTAGTTACATTATGGTATGATATGGCTATTCATTTGGTACATACAAATGTTAAAGGATTTGTTCCAAATGGTTTGAATCTGCTGGAATTAAGAAGAACAAAGATTAAACAATAACCACATTAGGTTAAATATTCCTTTAATTTGAAGGGTACGTGTTTTTACATACTTTATTTGTCTACCTTCCGCCATTACCCATCAAATTAATAATAATGTTTGCTATTTTGTTATTTTTTACCATTCATTGGTTTTTCTCTTTGTTTTTCCATTCTTTTTTTCTCCATCGGTACGCTTCCCATAAAATGTACACAACATCTAACGCATGGGAAAAAACTTTTTACCTGTTAACATGGTTTTTCCAGGGCTCATCTTATTTGGTTCCCCGGGCTTATGCAGTAATGCACCGAATGCATCATACTTACAGTGATACAGAACAGGATCCGCATTCGCCACATTTTGTAAAAGATGTTATTGGCCTGATGAGAAATACGGTTATCATCTTCCGTAGCTTTCAAACAAAAAAAAGAATGCCTGATCCGCAGTTCACTAAAGAGTTTATCCCGGTATGGGAAAAACTTGACAGGTTTGGACACAACATGGTTACAAGAATTCTTTTTGGTGCAGCATACACTGCCTTTTATATTCATTTTGCTCCTAATGCCTGGTGGTTTTTATTATTACCTATCCATTTTTTAATTGGTCCAATACAAGGTGCTGTTGTAAACTGGTGTGGTCATAAATACGGGTACCGTAATTATGATAATGGTGACCACTCTAGAAATACAACACCCTGGGGTGTAGTAATGATGGGTGAATTATTTCAGAACAACCACCACAAGGATAAGGAGAATGCAAACTTTGCCCGCCGCTGGTTTGAGTTTGATGGCACTTATTTTATTATGAGAGTAATGAACAGGATGGGAATAATAAAGTTAATGCCGGTACCAGTACCAATAGTTTTACCCGAATAAGATATTTCACTAAAACAAAAAAGGCTGTGATTTCTCACAGCCTTTTTTATTTAATGATGGTCTTTTAATTTATTTTTAAACACTTTTTGAAATTTCTCCAGCTTAGGCCTAATTACAAAATAGCAATAGGGTTGTGAACCGTTTTCATTATAATAATTCTGGTGATAATCTTCCGCTTTATAAAAAGCTTGTGCAGGAACAATTTCAGTAACAATAGGATTTGACCATGCGCCGCTTTTATCTAATTCATCCTTATATTTTTCTGCCTTTTGTTTTTGTTCTTCGTTATGGTAAAAGATAGCACTGCGGTATTGTGTCCCCACATCATTACCCTGACGGTTTAACGTGGTGGGATCATGCACCTGCCAGAAAGCTTCCAGCAATTCATCATAACTGATTTTTGCCGGATCATATATTATCTGCAAACATTCTGCATGACCGGTTTCACCAGTGCATACTTCTTTGTAAGTTGGATTTGCTACATGTCCGCCACTGTAACCGGATGTTGCTTTTAATACTCCTTCTAATTGCTGAAATACTGCTTCAGTACACCAGAAGCATCCGGTGCCAAAGGTAGCCGTGTCTGTTTTAATTCCTGCCGGAATGGTTGTTGTGTTGTCGCTCATAACTTTTTTAGGATTTTCTCTTTGTGCACAGGATAAAAGTGCTACCATACAGCACATTATCATAACTGTTGAAATTTTCATAGCTTTTCCTTTTAATTGCATAGGTAGTTTGTCAAATTTCATGCAAGTTAAGCCGTCTGCAAAAGCATTTGCTGTAAGCCGAGTGACATTGATTTTCTTTTAAGACAATCTTAACGCAGCTGTTAATAAAATGAAAGTTGTTATAACTTTTGCCGATTTAAAATCCATATGGTATTAATGTCATGAGCTGTAACCCAGACATATTTTTCACTTACCCTAACTGCACCGCTTCCCGCAACCGGAGTATAAATAGTTTCTACTGAATCAGACAATGGATTAATAGCTTGTAATAAACGTCCTTTTGTTGAACGTACCCAAACATAACCTCCCCCTGCTGCAATATCTCCTCCTGAACCCGGAACCTTAGTATCTATAGCAGATACAACTTTGTTTGAGTCGGGGTTAATGTGGCTGACTGTTCCATCTTTTTGGTTCAACGTCCATACTCCTTTTTCACCAGCTGCCAGGAATCTTGGCCAATTGCCAACAGGTATGGTAGCTATAACCCGGTTGGTTTCCGGATCAATACGTTGTACAGAATTATTATTTGTATTACTTACCCAAACTGCATTAAATCCAAATACGGCACAGTATGAATCGGGCAAAACAGGTATTTGTGCCTCTATGGTATTTGTTTGCGGACTGATACGGGTAAGTATACCCTGCTTGTCTGATAGTATCCATACAGAACCATCACCAGCAGCAAGGCTTATTTCACCACTTAAATCAGCAATACCACATTTAACAACTGCCATAATTTTCCCGCTATTTTTATTAATCCGGTAAACAGATTGTTTCTTACAACTGGCGACCCACAAAGAGTTAAACCCCACAAGCATAGCTCCGCAGGCACCGGGAATATTCACTGTTAACCGCGGTTTCTGATTGTTGGCTGAAAGTTTTTCAACCTTGTTTTTATTTAACACCCACATATCATTACCATCAGCTGCTAAAAAGTCCGGAAATCCTTTCAGAATTATTTTGTGAAAGGATACTGAATCAATCGGTACTTCTTTTATAGTATTCTCTTGCTGAGAATAAAGAAAAAAAGGCAATAACAACAATGAGAGTAGGGTATAATTTTTCATATAATCTTCTTCGCACTAAATTATGTGTTAATGTTGTTATCAACAATTAGATTTACGAAAAGTTCAACAAATATTTTTTCGTTTATTTATAAGAATTTTGTCAATAGCTGTTTTGCCATTTGCACACAGTAAAACCAATACGATGTCTGAAGAAAAATAGACAATTTTGATCTTCGGTTAAACCTCGGTGAAGATTAAAAAAGAATATTGAAAATACCGGTTAAAAAAAATAAAATAATAGCCAGGCAAACCGGAGAATAACTGCCGTTGGGAGTTTAGCTGATTACATTATGAGGCTTACCAATCAGCCGAAGGGAAATATTGGTTTTGGTCATCTTGAAATGGTAAGATTAGCGGGAACTCTTTCTGTGAGTAGTTCTAATCTGCATAATCAGCATCGGTAACAATTCATTTCTTACTTAAAATAAATCCCGAAATTCGCACTTCATTAAAAGCTCCGCCAATGGCGGGTTGGGGTTTATGAAATTATTTCCTGAATCGGCGTTAGTACAATTAGAGTTTGACAAAATAAAAACTTTGCTGGGTGACCATTGCCAGACAGAGTATGCCAAAAACAAAGCATCTAACCTGCGCATCCATACCTTAAAACAATATATTGAACTGGAACTGAAGCAGAGTAATGAATACAAAATGCTCGTTCAAAACAGTCAATACTTTCCTAATGATTTTGTTTTAAATCTTCAACGGGAATTAAAATTACTTTCTATTTCCGGCGCTGTTTTAGGAGAAGAACAGTTAATGCAAATCCGCAAACTGACCGAAAGTTTAAAAAATATTTTTCACTGGTTTGACAATAATCGCCGCGTTGCTTATCCTGCTTTAACCAAAGTGATTGATGATACCTATTATGAAAAAACCATCCTTGAATTAATTGATGAAGTATTGGATGAATACGGACAAGTGAGAGACAATGCATCTGATGAACTGGCCGAAATACGGATGCAGTTATACCGGAAACGAAATGAACTGCGCAAATTATTCGATCGCATTTTATCCAAACTTAATAAAGCCGGTTATGTGGCAGATATTGAAGAATCCTTTTTGAATGGCAGAAGAGTAGTAGCTGTTTATGCAGAACATAAGCGACAGATAAAAGGAATATTGCATGGTGAAAGCGATACCCGCAAAACTTCTTTTATTGAACCCGAAGAAACCATCGAACTCAATAATGACATTCATTCACTCGAGAATGATGAAAAGAAAGAAGTGTATCGCATACTGAGGGAATTAACATCCAAACTTTCTGTTTATGCTTCCTTACTTTCTACCTATCATGATATTTTAGGTGAATTTGATTTCATCCGGGCAAAAGCAAAGCTGGCTATTGATTATAATGGAAATTACCCTACGATTAATGATAAAGCTTATGTTCATCTCACAGAAGCTTATCATCCTTTATTGTTTCTGTATAATCAAAAAAATAAGAAGAAAACGATTCCCACCCACATTACATTGGATGAAAAAAACAGGATACTGGTAATCTCCGGTCCAAATGCCGGTGGTAAAACGGTTACGCTAAAAACAGTGGGGTTATTGCAGATGATGCTGCAGAGTGGATTGCTGGTTCCGGTTAATCCTGTATCACAGTTTGGGATTTTCAAACAGCTCATGATTCATATCGGTGATACGCAAAGCCTGGAATATGATTTAAGTACTTACAGCAGTCACCTGCTGAACATGAAATATTTTATTGAAAACTCCAATGGCAAAACCTTGTTTTTTATTGATGAGTTGGGTAGTGGTAGCGACCCCAATTTAGGTGGTGCTTTTGCAGAAGTAATTCTGGAAGAGCTGGCAAGAAAACATGCGATGGGTATTGTTACCACACATTATCTTAATCTGAAAGTGATGGCCAATAAAACACCCGGCCTCCTGAATGGTTCCATGGCTTTTGATGAACAGCATTTACAACCTTTATACAAATTAATTTTGGGTAAACCCGGAAGTTCGTATACATTTTCTATTGCTGAAAGAATTGGTTTGGATAAAAGATTAATAGCAAGAGCAAGGCAATTGGTGGATGAAGACCATTTTCGCCTGGATAAATTATTAAACAGTGCTGAACAAGATTCGCAGCAATTAGATAAAGAGAAAAAAGAATTACAAAAACTGCTGAAAGAAAATGAAAAATTGAAAAGAGATTTGCAGCAGTTGATGGATAAGGAAAAGCATCATCAGCAAATTGAATTATTGAAACATCAGAATAAAATAACAGAAGAACGTATTGCTTACTTAAAGGATATGGAGCGAAAGCTAAAGCAGATTGTGAATGACTGGCGGAGACTGGAAGACAAGGAAGATAAAAAAGAACTGATAAAGCATTTACAATCGCTGCTGTTTAAACAAAAAGAAAAACAGGCAGGAGAGAAGCAGCAGAAAAAATTTGATTCAAAATTTATTGAGATAGGTGGAGAGATAAAAGAGGGCGATAAAGTAAAAATGATTAAGAACCGCCAGGTGGGAATTGTAAAAGAATTAAGAGGTAAAAAAGCAATTGTTCAGTTAGGGGTTATTCCTATTACTGTAGAGCTAAATGATTTGGTGGTGGTGAAGGATAAACCAGAACAGGTAGCGGAGGATACTGCAAAATAACAGATTAAGATATACTTAAAAGAATTAAACCAATTGTTAATCCGCCCTCAATAACATTTGCTGAGAATAAAAAATACTACATTTAATATGCAATTTTCAACAGCATAGTTATGAAAAACGTAAAGTATTTATCCCGCTACCCGGCAGCAGGTTTGCTGCTTATATCAGCTTTAACTGTTTCCGCACAACGACATTATCATCGTGATAGATGGGAAGGATATCATGATTATTACAGGCATTATCCTGTTGTAAGAACATATGTGGGAGTGAGAAATTTTGGCTATCGTCCTTATTACAGAACAAATTATTATTATGGTTATTATCGTCCTTCAATAGGTGTAATAATTTCAGTATTACCTTTTGGCTACCGCACTATTTATCTTGGACCAAATCCTTATTATTACTACAGAGGTATTTATTATCGTCCTTATGCCAACAAAAGGTACGAGGTAATTGATGCTCCAGTTGGAGCAAGGGTACCAGAAATCTCCTCCAGTGCGAAAGCACAGGTAATAAACGGTCAAAAGTTCTATGAATATGATGGCACCTATTATAAAGAAATAATTACCGATAAAGGTGAAATATTATATGAAGTAGTTGGTAAAAACGCGGTGTTAAATACGGATGAGCAAACTGAAATTAACAAAGCACCACAATCTACCCAAACCTCTCCACCCGTAGCTGAGTCAAAAGAATTTATGGGATTGCAGACTGATAAACTTCCCGATAACTGTAAAGCAGTAGTAATTAATCAGCAAAAATTTTATCAATCACCTTCCGGTTATTATTACCAGGAAATCATTAATGATAATAAAATATTTTACAAGATTGTGGGTAAAGTAAGTGAGAACAATTAAGTTCTATTATAAACTATAATAAAAAAGCGAATACAGAATTGTATTCGCTTTTTTTATTGTTGTCAATTAATATAATCATTCTTCCCAATCACATCCAATAGGTGCGCCGGGAGCAATGGCTGTATGTGCAGGTATGGCAATATCATTAGGCTTATTAATTCTTTCAATGGCATATGCATAATGAGCTTTGTAAGGCGTAGCTGTTTTCAATTGCGCTTCGCAATATTTCTTTAATTGCGTTAAACGATCAAAACAAATGGCTTTTACAGCATAATTCGCATTACTGCCTGCTGATTGTGTCATGGAAAATCCTGCTGGTAATGCGGCGGCACTTCCACCTCCACCACCGGAACTTTCTTTAGTAACCATACCCAACAAATAGCTTAACACCATTTGCTGTGTCTGCATTTGTATTTGTGCAGTCATTCCTTTTTGCAAAGGAGTTTTCCATGTTCTGCTGATGATACTGTCAAGTACATCATCCCATCCAGGTGTTCCTGCTTCTGCTTTAAATTGATTTAATCGGTTGGCCCTTGCAGCATTGAACAAAAATCCCAACTCATAATTCGTCATTGCTTCAGCAGGAGAGAGTGCATCGAAATTCATTCCTGTACGTTTGGAAAATAACTCGCCCAAACCATAGTACTCCGGCGGACGGGGAGGAATCATTTGCACAATCCTTTCACTCAATTGCAATATTTCCGGATTTAAACAATCCAGTGCAGCCTGTATGGCTTTTGTTTGTGTGGCTTTAGAAAGTATTTGCGGCGTTTGCTGTTGTTTATCTCCTTTAACTGAATAGCTGTAATTCATTCCGCCAATTAATTTGCAAACCGCTTCTAATTGGTAACGGTGATAATTATAAACCGGAACCAATGCATCTTCTAATTTAGACAAAGGAGTATTCTCTCTTATCGCATCCTGTGAAAATTTCTCCAATGCTTTTTTGCGGACAGCTATTACATTTTTTAATTCATCTGCTGCATCTGTTCCATTATCCCATAAATGTGAAACAGGATGCATTCCATCTGCAGCTCTTGCATCTACATCAGAAATAAATAATAAACCTTTAGCAGAATTTTCTTCTAATAATTTATTCAGTGCAGTGTTATCTTCTTTTCCAAAATCAGTATAGCCATACATGATAGCTCTCTTATCCCATTCGCCAATTTCATTGGTGTATACTTTACTGAAATCAATTTCTCCTTTATCATTTACAAATACATTGGGATGAGGGTAATCCATTACTGACGCCCGGTTATTAAAACTGGAAGCGTAATTGTGCATTAGTCCCAATGTGTGTCCCACTTCATGTGCGGCTAATTGGCGCAGTCGTTGTAAGGCTGCCTGTTTCATTGTTTCGGGAACAGGCTTACCAGTTTCATACGGCGATAATAACCCAGTGAAGATTAAATAATCCTGTCTCACTCTCAATGATCCTAATGTCACCTGTCCTTTAATTATTTCACCGGTGCGTGGATCGGTAACGGTGGCGCCATAAGACCATCCTCTTGTAGAGCGGTGCACCCAGTTAATCATATTGTAGCGGATATCCATCGGGTCAGCGCTGTCAGGTAATACTTCCACACGAAACGCATTTTTATATCCCGCTGCTTCAAAAGCCTGGTTCCACCATCTTGCACCATCCAATAATGCAGAACGTATTGGTTCAGGCGTTCCATTATCAAGATAGTAAGTGATAGGTTTTACTGGTTCGCTGACAGCAGCACCCGGGTTCTTTTTTTCTAAACGATGACGGTTAATATAAAGCTGTTCAATTGGATCGGTAAAAGGAGTAGAATAATCAAAATAAGATATGGCAAAATAACCACTGCGAATATCATAACGGCGTGGCTTGTAATTATTATCCGGCAATTGAACAAAAGAATGATGCATGCGTACGGTAATAGCTTCAGCAGATGGAGTTACACTATTTACATATCTTCCGGCATCGCTGCCACCAGTAAAGGTTATGCTGGCTTCAAACTCACTGTTTAAAGGAAAATTTTTGGTATTGTTGAGATAGATGGCCGAGCGACCTTCATTCAAACTATAAGTGCCCTGCCTGATGTTACGAAGACGGTCTGCTACACCATGTGCATCTCTTAAAAAGAATGAGGTAGCATCTACCAGCACTTTATCGCCTTCGTCTTCATCCACCACAAAACTCCACAAAGTTGATTGAGCAAAAGATTCCTTTACTGCCTGCTGTTCTTTTTTATCGGCACTGGAAGCCCTGTAATCATAATTGGGCTGAATCATCAGCACTTTCTTTCCTACTTTATAAAAAGAAACGATACGGGAATTTCCAATTTGTCCCCTGTCAAGACCAATGTCATTTGACCCAATTCCTGCGGGCAATGAGTTTACATACAGGAACTCTTTATCAAACTTATCAATCTGCAGCCAGATTTTTCCGTTAGCTGCATCCCACCAGTAAATAAAATATCCATCGTAACGTTTCCAGTTTTTTGTTTTCTCAGCAATCTTTGATACAGGCTGGGGTTGAGTTTGAGCCTGTAATTGAAATGATAAAAGCAGTAATAAAATCAATCGCATAATTTATTTTTAAAGATGAAATAGTTATTAAAGATATTTTTTTTGGAAGATATATCAGCAGACTGTTATTTTGCACCCGGAGAGATGGCAGAGCGGTCGAATGCGGCGGTCTTGAAAACCGTTGACTGTCACAGGTCCGGGGGTTCGAATCCCTCTCTCTCCGCCAACCCTGATTTTCAGGGTTTTTTTTATGTTCATCCGGAAATTTATTTGAATAATGGTTTAATGTACATGCCTTTTTTTAATAATTCCGCCTGATGCTTCTTTGATAGTATTGGCAAATACAAACGCGTTAGGATCTACATCATACACCAGGTTTTTCAGTTTTCTTAATTCAAGTCGGGTTACTACTGTAAAAATAATATCACAATCGGAGCTTACATCAAAATTACCCGGTAAAAAACCACGTTCGCCTTTATACACAGTGATTCCCCTGTTTAATTCATTTACCAACCGGTATTTAATAACCTCGCTGTTTCCCGATATAATAGTAACGCCGGTATAAGCTTCAATTCCTTCAATTACAAAATCGATTGTTTTAGATGCAGTGAAATAGGTGAGTACTGAATATAGCGCCGTTTCCATTCCAAACTTTATAGCCGCAATACTGAAAATGATAATGTTGAGTGCTAAAATAATTTCTGTAATAGTAAAACTGGTTTTTTTCCATGTATATAAAGCCAGAATTTCAATTCCGTCCAATGCACTGCCTGCCCGCATGGTAAAACCAATTCCCAGGCCAAGAAAAAATCCACCAAAAATTGATATCAGTAATTTATCAGAAGTAATAATGGGATAAGGCACAAGGAATAAACAAAGACCGAGAAGAATAACAGATATAAATGTTTTAAAAGCAAAATTTTTATTGACAGTAAAATAGCTGGCAATAATCAATGGAAGGTTGAGTAATAATACAAGGTATGCCAGGTTGAAATGATACAATTCATGCAGCAACAGCGACATACCCGTAACGCCACCATCAAAAAAATTGTTGGGAACTAAAAAACCTTTTAAAGCAAAGCCGGCAATAATTACTCCCATGATAATAAAAAGATAATCCTGCACCGTTCTAAGTATATGCAAACTTTTTTGTACCGGTTTTTGTTGCTGGGCAAGCTGGGAAATATTTTTTTCCTTAGTTGAATTAAAATCTTCCATAGCTTTTTTGGTAAAATATCGGTGTGATTGTAAAAATTGATTTTGCAGAGAATGCCATTTTTTTGTACTCTTTACAATATTAAGTGCTTTGAATTCTTTGAATAAGTTTTCAGCAATCGGGAAATAACTGTCTGAACCAAGATAACTAAGATCTGCATCGCACAATATTCGCTCCAGCTGAGTTTTGGGCATTTGCGGCAGTTTGGTCACCATAATCAGGGTACATATTTCTTCTATTTCCTTTTCACTGTAGCCAAACCCGGGCAAATATTCCCTGGCCAAATCACAGGAAGCTTCTTCATGGTTATGATATTGTTTTAAAAAACCTGAATCATGAAAAAGAGCTGCCGTATTTAAAATATTAAAATCATATTCTGATATATTTTCAGACAAAGCCAGTTCTTTGGCCACCTCCATTACTAAAACGGTATGCTGTACATTGTGATAGGTAAGAAATGAAGGAAGTTCATCAGTAAGTTTTTGAATTAAAAATGAGCGGGCCTGTTCAAATGCCATAGCAGTAGATTAGTTATATAATTGGTTGTTTCCTTGTTTTATAATTCTTTGACAAAAACAATACTTTACAATTTAATATTTATTTTATTCCTGTTGCTTATTTTCTCATTAATATTAAAATACAGGGCCGGAAATATACATTTGAAGTGTGTACTTAATATTTTAACTTACAGGAATAAACGGTCTTTAATGAAGAAAGTATTCCTCGGTGGCACCTGTAACGGGTCTTTATGGCGCAATAAACTCATTAAACAGCTTACCATTGATTATTTTAATCCCTGTGGAGATGTGTGGACAGAAGAAATGATGAAAGAAGAAATTAAACAACGGAAGGAATGTGATTTTTGTTTATATGTGATTACCCCCAAAATGACAGGTATGTATTCAATAGCAGAAGTTACAGATGATAGTAATAAACGACCCCGTAAAACTATATTTTGTTACCTTACCAGAGATGAAGACTCTGTCTTTACTGATTTTCAAATTAAATCACTCGAACAAATTGGTAAGTTGGTAAAAAATAATGGCGCCCATTTTTATAAAAGCTTAGAAGAAGTATCCTCTTTTTTAAATACTCAATAAACAGTTTTTTATGTCTGCATTACTTGAAAGGCTGGATGCCAGAACCCCTAAAAAAATTTTAGCATTGGATGGGGGAGGAATAAGGGGAGCACTCACATTAGGTTATCTAAAAAAAATCGAAGATATATTAAAGGCAAAGCATCCTGATAACCCTGATTTCAGGATGAGTGATTATTTTGATTTAATTGGAGGAACAACCACAGGAGCCATCATTGACAGTTTATTAGCTGTTGACAAAACAGTGGATGAAATTACCGCTCTGTATATGGATTTGGGAGATAAAATTTTTGGTGAAAAAAGAAACTGGTGGAACCCAATGGAAACCATGAAATGGCTAAAAGCTAATTATAATTACAAAGGGATGATGGAAGGTTTGCAGTTTGCACTGGGGGCCGATACAACACTTGGCAGCGATAAAATAAAGACCGGCCTTTGTGTAGTTGCCAAAAGAGCAGATACCAACAGCATCTGGCCAATGATAAATCACCCGAGAGGAAAATTTTATGATACGGAATTTGGTCAAAATAAAAATTTGCTTTTGTGGCAGGTAGTGAGAGCAAGCACGGCCGCCCCAACTTATTTTGCGCCACAGATGATAGAAGTTGCCAAAGGGCAAACAGCTGCATTTATTGATGGGGGATTGAGCATGGCTAACAATCCTGCTCTGACCTTATTAATGATAGCTACTTTAAAAGGATTTCCATTTCAATGGCCGATGGCTGAAGATAAATTATTATTGGTATCGGTAGGAACCGGTCATCTTGAATTTAAAAAGCATGCCGGTGAAATTGATGAAGCCACTATGCTAACCTGGGCTGCCAGCATTCCTGATATGATGATGCAGGATGCCAGTTGGCAGAATCGCCTGTTGCTACAATGGCTTTCCCAATCACCCACAGCCGATACAATGGATATGGAGATTGGTAAACTCGATGGAGATTATCTTTCAGGCAGCCCGTTGCTTTCGTACCTGCGTTATAATTTTGCTATTACAGATAAAAACCTAAATGCCCTTGGTTTCAACCGGACTTTTACTGAAGCAGATGCCAGCAGCATTGCAGATATGAGCAAGGCCAGTAACAAAAATTTACTTTATGAAATAGGATTTAAAGCTTCTGCTACTATAAAATCTGAACATTTTGACAAGTTTTGATATTACGAACAACCTTTAGCGGATAGGCGGGGAAGCATCCCATTCAAATTCTTCTGTACCGGATGAATTTTTAGTATAGGTATAATAGCCGCCATAATAAGTACATATCTTAACAAGATATTTTCCCGGTGCTACAGAGGAAAATACATAAGCTCCTTTATAATATCTTGCCAGTTTATAGCCTGTTGCTTTAGTAAGATTATATTCATCGCATCTTATTTCATAAAGTTTGGCATCAGCTATTATTTTTCTGTTGTTACTGTTATAAGGGATTAGATAAAGGGTAAGATTGCCAGGCGCTTTAGTCCTGTTTTTAGACGAACCATAATACAGGTTCAGTTTGAGATTATAATTAGTATCAATGGGAGACACAGGGATTGGATTAGGTGAAGGCAAATCGGGATGATATAATTTGTAATCTCTAAACTCCCTCTCCAGTTTATCATATGCGTTTTTTAAATTGGAATAAGCAAGATTAAGAGCAGTAATTTTCAGGTTAAGATCCTCGATTGTCTTTTTATTTTCAGTTATTGTTGAATCAGATTTTTTTTGACGGGCAGTTAAACTTTTTATATATCCGTCTAAATCCAATAATGTTTTTTCCAATTCTTTTTTCTTTCTTTCCAAAACGTCATTCTCTGCTTTTAGCAAGCTTAAAGTGCTGTCATTTTTAATTTCATTTATAATGCTATCATGTATTCTTTCAATAACCGTTTTTACAGAGGGGTTCCCTTTGCCGGGATCTATTGTTATTTGCCCAATTGAATCAATCAGGTGAGCCAGAGCTAATTTATTCTCTTTTATCTGACTTTTTAAATTCTCATTTTCACTTCTTGCTTCCCGGGTAGTCCAGAAAAACAGTCCTATGGCACCTAATACTGCAAGTACCAATACTAGTAATGCTCTCTTTCTGGCTTTTTTTCTTTCAGCAGCAAGAGCTATTTCCTTTCTTCGTTTTTCTCTGTCGCTTTTTATTATTGGCGTTAATACATCATGAGTGAGTTCAATAAAATTATCATCTTCCCTCAGTAAATATTTTTTCTTCAATACTGCAAGTCCGGGTAATATATTTTCATCGTTTGCTGTTAACCCGTATTTAGTACGATATCCCTCTGTAGTAATCAATTTTTCCTCTAAAAATTCTTTTACATAATTTCTTTGATCAACTTCTTTTGTTGTTGAAGGAATAGGTAATGCATTATTTGCGTCAGTTACAGCTTCATTATAAATAGTTCTTAATATTGTTTCCCTGGGATATTTTTTCAGCAGTTCTGCTGAAACTTTATTCATACCTTCTTCTATTCTTTCTTTATCGATAAAAGAACATACCTGGCTAAGCAAAGATGGTTCTACAGTAATTAAATCATAAGAAATAACATCTTTATCATTTGTAAAAAAAGAAACAATCTGCCTGGCTTCAGTGGGATTAATATTTTCTTTCCAGGTTTTAGTAATTACATCATAGGCCTGGTGCCCGTTCATTGGCATTAACCTGAACCGGGAATATTTAATAGAAGGTATTTTTGAGGTTATTGTTTCAAACTCGGGAAGAAATTCTTCGCGGAAAGAAAAAAGAATTTTTGTTTTTTGATTCTTGTAACTGTAGCCAATCTGTTCTTTATTATTTAAAAACTGGGCTTTTAATTTTTCCGGAATAGAGTTTTCAATTAAATCAGATAATTCTTCCCAGAATAAAGCCTGCTCTTTGGCACCAAAACGGCTATTCGTTTTTGCCAAAGTAAAAATTTCTTCAAACTGGTCAAAAACTAAAATAGGAGTTATAGTTTTCCATAATGGTTCCTTATGAAAATACTCCCATAAAGTTTCCGTGGAAGGATAGGCCTCTACTTTAAAGCCATATTTATCTATTTCCTGTTTTAAAACATTTTTTATTTGTGTAATTAAGTCGGGACTTTCTTTGTTAAACTCGAGCCGGATGCGGAAGGGAAGACAATAATGTTTCCTTAGGCTTGGAAAAATACCAGCATTCAGTAAGGATGTTTTACCAGTACCTGATTTTCCAAAAACAATTGTAAGCGTATTAGATTCAACAAGCTTTGTAAGATTATTTATTTCGTTATCCCTTCCAAAAAAACTTTTAGCCTGCGCTTCAGTATAAGATTGTAATCCAATGAATGCTGAAGCACTGCCAGTTTGAAAAGTTCCTGTGTTGGGATCCTGCATAAAGTTTAAATCAGGTTAAGCGTTTCCTTTATCTGTTGTAAAAATTCCTGCCCGGGGTTACCATTTGGCACTTTGCCGATACTTAATTCTGAAAAATATTTTGGCACATTGGTGTCGTAAGGATTAGTATCATCAATTACAACCGGCATCAGGTATTTTTCTTTGTTACCATCAATTTTCCTGAAAGTGTTTACATTATCTGCAGTAAACCATTCCAATTGTACATAGCCATCTTTATGCATCAGGCTATTAGCGGATATTAATGGAATAAATAAATCTGCAGATTTAATATTCTTTGCAATTTCAGTTTTAAAATCATCCCCCGGCATCAACTCGCGGTTATCATACCAGCAGGTGATGTTGCCAATACTTTCTATATTTCTCTTGAGTGCCTCTACCGCTTCTTTATCTTTTACTGTATAGCTTAAAAAAATAGATTTTGTTTTGGTGCTATTGGGGTTCTTTTGTTTCCATTGCCTGCTTAATTCATTCACAAAATCATCTGTACTGCCATCGTAGGTTACTACATCATAATTTTTTAAAACTTCGTTTTGCTTTTGCCGGAAGTCAGAGTTATCATTAACAATAATAATGGTTCTTTTTGTTCCCCAATCGTGCAATGGCTCATTTGATAATAACCGGAGCACAAAACGGGTCATCCAATCAGGAAAAGCACAACCAACAAACAGCAGGTTTTTATTTTTCAACGCATTAATAATATTAGTCACCCCATTCATTTTTTCCCTGAAGTAACTGGCGTATTCCAGCATATCATCTTCACTCAATGCAGGATCCACAGTATTAAGGAGTGACCCAAATACATTAAATACAAAAGGTTCTGTTAACCGGTCTAGATTATCGCTGTCTGTAAAGGGCTCGTTAATAGAAAAATTTATGGAAGTGGGGGCCTGTTTCCTTATTTCATAAATTTTCTTTTCCAGCACATTGTTATAAACTGCTGTATTAATATAATAATTGAGTTCCTGTATATTTAAAAACTGGTTCAAAAGCGGGAAATCAAAATTAATTTCCTTGACAATAGATTTAAGTTTACGGATAATATCCATTTGCCTAACTCTCTTTTCAATTACCAGGTAATTAACTGCCTCAGTAAGCGAAGCTGTAGTATAATCGGTTACTTTATTATTTAGAAGAATCTGACTGCTCAGGTAGGTATCAATAGGAGTGAGGGTGTTATTATCAACAAACTTATACATTTCTTTTCCAATAATTGGAGTAAGCGTTTTCTCAGAAATAAACTCAAGCAGTTCATCCCAGTCGTATTGATCTGATAAAGTCTTATTCATAATTCGGTAAATTTTACTTAAAACAGTAGTGCAATTCAGGTCAGGCGGGATTCAAACGGTAGGAATATTATGAAATTTATGACTTTTTTCCTATACAAACAAGATAAGAGTTACATTAACAAATTAATCTAATGCAATTTATGCCCTACTCTTAATAGTTATTTGCCTATTTGGCACTTTTTGAGAACAGGAAATTTAATTTACCCAACCTTTAAATATCCAATGGGATTTTCATACAAAATCAGCAGTAATCAGATTTTTTTTTACTGCGGAAAGTATTTATCTTTTACTCATAGAAACGCCTGCTAACTTCCTGTTTATTTTTTCAAAACCTTTACTATGTCAAAAAATTATTCATCCGAAGAAGTTTTGCAAATTGGGCGTGAATACCCCCAGCCAGGCGAAGAACAAATTGCGCATGATATTGTAAAACTTCTGCAGGATCAAATGGTCCGGTTGTATGAAAAAGGTAAAACCAAACAACTGCGGCAAATTCATCCTAAAATGAATGGTTGTATAAAATCGGAATTTATTATTAAGCCAAACCTCCCTCCGGAGTTACGCGTTGGATTATTTAAGGAGGCAACCTCATTCCCGGCATGGATTCGCTTTTCAAACGGTGATACAAAACCTTTACCGGATTATAAAAAAGATATAAGAGGTTTTGCCATTAAGATTATGAACGTACCCGGAGAGAAATTAGATGATGGCGGGGGCGGAGCCGGTAACCACGATTTTATTTTAATGAATACTAAAAGTTTTGTTTCCTCTGATGTAAAAGAATTTGCCAGTATTTTAAAAGTGGTTACTACTCCTTTCAAATGGAGTACTCTTATTCAAAAAATAATTACCGTATTTTCCAGTATTCCACTTTTAGGCAGAGCTGCTAAAGCAAAAATTCATATCAAACATCCCGCTGAAATTCCTTATTTCAGCACAGTTCCATACAGCTTTGGAGATGAAACAAAGGCGGTGAAGTATGCCGTGTTCCCGTCTCCCTCAAATACATTGGAAATAGAAGAAACCAAAAGCGAAAACTTTTTACGCAAAAATCTTGCTGCCACTCTTTTAAAACATGAAATAGTCTATGATTTTAAAGTACAGTTTCAAACTAACGCAGCCAAAATGCCCATAGAAGACCCAACAGTTGAGTGGACATCTGAATTTATTAAAGTGGCAACTATTAAAATTCCCACACAGGTATTTGATACTCCTGAACAAAATGAATTTGGTGATAATCTTTCGTTTAGTTCATGGCATTGCCTTGAGGAACACCGACCCATTGGTAACTTTAACCGGGTAAGGAAAATAATATACAGGAACATGTATGAATTCAGGCATCAGCAAAACAATATACCGTTAGCTGAACCAACAGCCGGTCCTGATTTTTTTACCAATACTAATATTTAATACAATGGAAAATTTAACCAACCTTACCATCATTCAGCAGTTATACAAAAACTTTGCTGCTGGTAATATTCCGGCTGTATTGGCAGCTTTTGATAAAGATATAGTTTGGATAAGACCCGGTGAACCGGATATCCCTTTCTCCGGCAAGTTTACCGGGCTGGATGGGTTAGGTAAAATGTTTGCACTGCAATCAGCCTCAATAAAGATAAAATCCTTCGTACCCGAAAAATTTTGTACGAATGAGAACACTGTTGTAGTAATTGGTCATGATACAGTGGAAGTAATACCAACATGTAAAACTTATAATACTGATTGGGTTCAGGCTTTCACATTGAAAGATGGGCTAATTACCAATGTGATGGTGTATATCGATACCAATGCCATTGCAAAAGCATTTTTGCAATAATAACTAAAGCATGTCTTTAAAAATAAAATGAGCAGTAAAAAAGAATTACAATTAGCTGAAATAAATGCTGACCTTAAAAAAGCATTGGCACTTAAAAATCATGCCCTCAAAATTGAAGCATCGTTGGAGAAAGTACGGGTTGTTGCTATGGGGATGAAGCAACCATCAGATATGCTGAAAATATGTAAATCCATTTCGCAGCAATTTCAAAAGCTGGGTGTTAAAGAAATCCGTAATGTGCAAACAGCCATCTTTTATGAAAGTCGTGGCACTTACATGAATTATGAATATTATGCAAAACATAATAAAACAATTATTACTGAAACTGATTACACCAATCATAAAGCGGCTAAAGCTTTTGCCAAAAAAATGCTCCGGGGAAGGGGTGAAATTTTTATTACCCATATCAAAAACAATAAACTAAAAGACTGGATAGCCTACCAGAAAACCACCAACGTATTTATTGATCGCTTTTTAGAAAAATCAAATTCTGTCAATTACTACTGGCATTCATTAGGTCCTGTGGCGCTGGGCATTTCAACATATGCGCC
>JBLMVP010000099.1:0-8243 GCA_050256755.1 Sphingobacteriales bacterium
TTTATTCAATCAATTGACTTTGTGATTCAACTGACTTTGTCATTCAACTGACTTTGTCATTCAACTGGCTTTGTCAATCAATCTTATGGACTAAAGCAGGATTTAGCCCGATAATAATCGATTTATGATTAATGCAACTTTGCCGGCATTAGGCAACATTGCTGATTCCAGTATTGTATTCATAGGAACAGCAGGAAGATTTAAGGCACCAAGTACCTCAACGGGTGCGTCAAGAAAGGAAAAGCAATTTTTAGATATCCGTCCTGCAAGGGCTTCAGCAAATGAATTATTTTGTTGTTCTTCGGTAAGCACTAAACATTTACCATGTTTTTTTACAGAGGAATAAATTAATGCTTCATCTAAAGGATATAAACTTCTTAAATCAATAATTTCAATTTTACCCGGTATCTTTTTTGCTGCGGCTTTAGCCCAGTATACTCCCATGCCATAAGTAATAACACAACAGCTATCTCCGGCCTCCACTAATTTATCATCAGCTTTTAAAACAATATTGGCTTTACCAATTGGAAGAATATAGTCTTTAGAAGGCTCAACGGTTTTTGCATCTTCTGTTCCCGGAACTTTACTCCAGTATAATCCTTTATGTTCCAGTATCACAACCGGGTTGGGATCGTAATACGCCGATTTCATTAACCCTTTCATATCTGCAGCGTTGGAAGGATAAACAATTTTTATTCCTTTTATTGATAACAATGTAGTTTCAACACTTCCGCTATGATAGGGTCCACCACCACCATAAGCTCCAATCGGCACCCGCAATATCATTGATACCGGAAATTTTCCACAAGAGAGATAACATGATTTTGCAACTTCTGTTACCAACTGATTTAAACCCGGGTAGATATAATCCGCAAATTGCACTTCTACAATTGGCTTTAATCCAACTGCACTTAGCCCAACAGTAGAGCCAACAATATAAGCTTCCTGTATAGCTGTATTAAAAACACGATGGTCACCAAACTGTTCTGCTAAAGTTGCTGCTTCCCGGAATACACCCCCCAATCTTATTCCAACATCCTGCCCATATAACAATGCTTCGGGATGTTTCTCCATTATTTCACGAATAGCAAATAATGCTGCATCTACCATTATAATTTTTTCAGAACTTGCGGGATTACGTTCCCCCATTTCTTCTGCTATTGTTGTTGGTGCAAATACATGCTCCTCCACTAATGCCGGATTTGGTTCAGGAGCATTCTTTGCTTTATCAAATTCACCAGCAATAAAATCAGAAGCCTCTTTTTCGATATTAATTAATTCATCTTCGCTAAATCCTTTATACAAAAGTTTGCTGCGTAATTTGGGACCAGGATCATGCTGAGTGTGTTTTTCCAAATCTTCATTACTTCGGTAAAATTCTTTTCTTACCCCGCTTGTATGATGTCCCAATAACGGAACCTGTGCATGAACCAGGTAAGGTTTTCTTTCTCTACGGACAAATTCACAAACCTGTCTCATTACTTCAAACGAGGCTTCAAAGTCACTACCGTCAACCTGTATGCGATGCATTCCTTTAAATCCAGCAGCAAATTCAAATGCATTCATTGTTCTTGCCTCATCCGAACTTACACTTATTCCCCAGTCATTATCCTGCACCAGATAAATAATGGGTAATTGCTTTAGTACAGCAAACTGAAATGCTTCACTTACTTCTCCTTCTGTTATACTTGCATCACCAAACGAACATATAGTTATAGGCAATTCTTCTTTATTCCCTTTTCTTAATTTCTCCGATTTAGTTTTTTCCAGGTACTGTATTCCCTGTGCTATACCGGTTGTAGGTATAGCCTGCATACCTGTTGCGCTGCTTTGATGAATGATTGTTGGCTTATCATCACCTTTATAATTGGGATGCGCATAATATTCTCTTCCTCCTGTAAAGGGATCATCTGCTTTGGCTAATAATTGCAGCATTAATTGGTATGGAGTAAACCCTAATCCTAATAAAATACTTTCATCCCTGTAATAGGGACTTATATAATCCTGTGATTGTAATTGAAAAGCAGTTGCCAGCTGTATAGCTTCATGCCCACGGGAAGTAGAATGAACATATTTACAAATCTGTCGGTTGTTTTCATATGTTTCGGCCATTGATTTGGCATAACACATATAACGGTATGTCTTCAGTAAAATATCATTATTAAGCATGAAGCAAACAATTGTTAGTAGAAGCAAATGTAAGGAATGGGAAATAAAAAACCGTCCTAACCCAGGCAGGACGGTTTTGAATATTGAATTACGAAATCATTATTTTACTTCTACCTGGAATAAACTTTCATCTTCAATAAATCCTTCCAGTTCGTCACCTACCACACATTCGCCAACACCTGCGGGTGTACCCGTAAAAATTAAATCACCGATGTTAAGAGAAAAATAATTAGAAATATTGGCTACTATCTGGTCAAAACTAAATATCATATCCTTGCTGTTTCCCTGCTGCACTAATTCTTTGTTTTTGTACAAACAGAAATTGATATCCTTCAAATTAGTTTTGGGAGTGATGTCAATCCATTTACCAATAACAGCAGAATTATCCCATCCTTTTGCCTTTTCCCATGGCAGACCTTTTTCTTTTAATTCATTTTGAATATCTCTTGCAGTAAAATCAATACCAGCCGTTACAGCATTATAATATTTGGATGCATGCCGTTCCTGGATGTACTTTCCATTTTTACTTACACGTAAAACCAATTCACATTCATAATGTAATTCATTAGTAAATTCCGGGTAATAAAATGGTGTGTGGGATTGAAGCAAGGCGCTTTTAGGTTTAATGAAGATTACCGGTTCATCCGGTATGGCATTACCTAACTCTTTAGCATGCTCAGCATAGTTACGCCCTATACAAAAGATTTTCATTGATTCAGATTTGGTTTTTAGTAAGGTTTGTGATGGTTTTTCGGAGATTATGGAGATTAAAAAGGATTTACAAATAACTAATCCGTCCGCGACTATAGATAATGCTTTTAAATCATACAACAAATTCATAGGTATTTATCCCCGTCATCGTTTTTTCGATCCCAATGGTTGCAAAATTTTCAATAACCTCAATACATTTTTCAATTTTAAGCTTAACGAGCGGTTCCTCTTCTTTTCTCCATTTACCCAGAACATATTCCGCCTGCATTCCTTTGGGATAGTTATTACCTATACCAAATCTAAGTTTCGGATATTCAGTTGTACCTATTGTCGCTTCAATATCTTTCAATCCATTATGCCCGCCTGAACTACCCGAAGGCCTTAAGCGGAGTTTATTTAAAGGGATTGCTATTTCGTCAACAACTGTAAGGGTTTTATCAAGAGGCATTTTTTCCTTATCCAGCCAGTACTTAAAAGCTTTACCGCTCAGGTTCATGTAAGTTGTTGGGCAAATGCAAACAAAGATTTTTCCTTTCCATTTTACTTCTGCCACATAAGCTAACCTGTCGGTCCTGAAACTGCCTCCATGTTTTTGCACAAACGCATTTACCACATCAAATCCAATATTATGACGGGTATGCACATACTCATTTCCTGCATTACCTAATCCTATAATTAAAAACTTATTCATGCTTACTTACAAAAGTATAATTCCATAACGGAACAATATAAACTCTAACAAAAAACCCGGAGTATTAACTCCGGGCTTATAATGGAATAGATTTTTATTATTTTTTTGCAGCAGGCTTTGCAGCAGCGGCAGCAGGTGCAGCAGCGGCTGGTGCAGCGGCTGGAGTTGCAGTAGCTTCTTCCTGTTTTAACTGACGGGTTAATACTACAGATGCAATAGGAATACGTGGTGAGTTTAGCACTTCATAATGCTCATTTTTAACATCTTCCACACGAATGTTTCCATTCAGCTCAAGATTGGTAATATCTACCTCTATATTCTCTTTTAAAAACTTAGGCAAAGTTTTTACTTTTAGAGATTTCATTTTGGTGATTAATTTACCCCCCTCTTTTACTCCGGCAGAAGTACCAACAAATTTTAATGGAATATCAGCAATAACTTTTTTGTTATCTACCAGTTCCAGTAAATCCACATGTATCAGGTGGTCGCTCACTTTGTCAAACTGCAAATCTTTTAAAATACATTTATAAGATTTACCGTCAACATTAATTTCAGCCAGCTGAAAATCCGGTGTATATACCAAAGGTTTAAATGCCGCAGCAGGAGCAATAAAATTAACTTCCTGTGCACCCCCGTAAATTACACCAGGCACTAATTCCTGAGAGCGGTATTGGCGGGTGGCTTTTTTGCCAATCTCGGTCCTCAGTTGTCCTTCGATTGTAATTGTTTTCATTGTATTTGTTTTTAAAATTTACTTGTTTCGTAACTGGCTATGTATAAACAAGCCCGTTATACTCCTGTTTTCATAGGCGTTTCGGATAGCAATGGCAAATAACTCAGCTACACTTATTACCTTTATTTTGGAAGATGATTGGTGCAAAGGAATTGTATCACACACAACCAGTTCTTCCAGTACACTGTTTTCGATATTCTCATAAGCTTTTCCGCTCAAAACAGGATGTGTACATAGTGCCCTTACACTTCTCGCACCTTTTTCTTTTAAAAGAGCTGCCGACTTTGCTAAAGTTCCGCCAGTATCACAGATATCGTCAATCAGCACTACATCTCTATCAGTTACATCACCAATAACCACCATACTTGCTATTTCATTTGCCCTCTTTCTGTGCTTGTCGCAAATCACCATTTCCACTTCAAAATAGCTGGCTATTTCCCTTATCCTGTTGGCACTTCCCACATCGGGGGCCGCAAAGGTAAGGTTTTCCAGTTTTAGATTCTCTATATAAGGGATAAAAATAGCCGAACTATCCAAATGATCCACAGGGATGTCAAAATAGCCCTGAATTTGCGGGGCGTGGAGGTCCATTGTAATTATTCTATCTGCACCTGCAGCAACTAACATATTGGCAACCAATTTACTTCCTATTGCCACACGGGGTTTATCCTTTCTGTCTTGCCGGGCATACCCATAGTAAGGAATTACAGCTATAACTTTATAAGCTGAAGCCCTTTTTGCCGCATCTATCATCAGCAAAAGCTCCATAATATTTTCAGCAGGGGAAAAAGTACTTTGCACAAGAAAAACATAGTCTCCTCTTACACTTTCATTAAAAACAGGCTGAATTTCGCCATCACTAAAACGCTGCACGGTGGCTTTTCCAAGAGGCACACCAAATTTTTGGGCAATTTTTTCGGCCAGGTATTGCGAGCCGTTACCGGAAAAGATCTTAGCTGAGGGTTGCATATGCTGAAAATGTGCGGCGAAGTTAAAAGATTCAACCCTTTATTTGGCAACGGTCGTAAATAAAGTGAAAAAAAAGTTAACAAAGCTCCTTGTTGGGCCTGACAACTTTTACATTCACGGAATTATAATTTAATTATTTGCCTGAACTTACTATTACACCATTCCGGGATTGCCCTTTTTCAGCTAATAATGGGGAAACAGTATTTTTTACAGAACCAGCTATTTCATTTACTTTCTCTTTCCCGGATGAATTGTTACACCCACGGTCAAAAGCAGCGGAAAAGAAAACAAAAGTAAAGGCTAAATTTCCGTAAATAATTAAATCGGTAATAATAGTACGCAGACTACGGCTTGAAGAGTTTAGGCTTTTCATATATTATAGATTTTGGATATTGCAGTCCGAAAATAAAAACTTAATTTGATATATGCAAGAAAATAATATTTCCATTAAAAACTGGGCTCTTGATGATCGTCCAAGGGAGAAAATGCTTACCAAAGGATCAGAAAGCTTGAGCAACTCCGAATTACTTGCCATTTTAATTGCATCTGGTAATAAAGAAAAATCAGCTCTTGACCTTGCTAAAGAAGTTTTGAGAATGGGAAAAGACAGTCTTTCGGAGCTGGGCAAAATCAGTATTAAAGAATTAATAAAAGTAAAAGGTATTGGACTTGCCAAAGCAATCACAATATCAGCGGCCCTGGAGTTAGGAAGAAGAAGGCAAGCTGCCAGCTCTTTAGAAAAAACGGTAATAAAAGAAAGCCGCGACATCGCTAATTACCTGCAGGCTCTTTTCAGGGATTACAAACACGAGGTTTTTGCAGTATTATTTTTAAACAGGTCTAATAAAATTAATCATTTTGAAATCATCAGCGAAGGTGGCATAACAGGCACCGTTGCCGATCCCAGAATTATTTTAAAAAAGGCTTTGGAAGAGGATGCCGTAAATATCATCCTGTCGCATAATCACCCTTCAGGAAGTTTAAAACCCAGCAGAGCCGACGAAGAACTTACCAGTAAAATAAAAGAAGCAGCTAAGCTATTAGACATAAAAGTTATTGACCACATTATTGTTAGTGATGAAGGTTATTTCAGTTTTGCGGATGAAGGAATTCTTTAAATACAAAAGCCATCCGCTTTGAACAGATGGCTTATTATAATTAATTATTGATTAATTAAAATGGCAAATCATCAATCGGCTCATTAACTGATGGTGTATACCCTGCCGGCGCAGAAGTTGATGCTTCTGTCTGACCTCCTTCTGAACGATTACTGCTTCCCAATAACTGAATATTTAGAACTCTTAAAGTTAAAGAGGCCCCTGCGGTACCATCATTACGCTGAAAAGTCCTTACTTCCGGTGTACCTTCAGCATATACCTGTGTCCCCTTTTTTAAATAGGGTGCAACGCCTGTTCTGTCAGTCCAGTAGGCACAATCGACCCACGTGGTTTTATCTTTTTGATTACCCTGCGCATCACGATAACGTTCTGTATGTGCCACTGTAAAATTGATAACGTTTTTACTGTTAACTGTGTTAACCACACAATCTTTTCCAAGGTTGCCAATAATTTGTAACTTAATCATAATGTAATTATTTAAGGACAATAAAGATAAGAAAAGCAAAACCAGTTTTATTGAATAAACACAGCTTTTTAACAGAGAAAAAATCATTTGCCCAATACTATACCACCTTGCTGTAGTATGATTTCCAGCTTTTAATACCACCCTTCTTTCATATGCCTCATTTGTGCTAATTTTGCGGGTTCAATTAAAATCTACATGAGCCGTAAAGGAAAAGTTTTAGTAGCAATGAGTGGCGGTATCGACAGTACCGTTGCGGCTCTCATGCTAAACGATGAGGGTTACGAAGTAGTGGGTATAACCATGAAAACATGGGATTATGCAACAAGTGGTTCTTCCAAAAAAGAAACCGGCTGTTGTAATCTTGATTCTTTTAATGATGCCCGCATGGCAGCAGTACAGCATGGCTTTCCGCACTTTGTACTGGATATAAGAGAAGAATTTGGCGATTTTGTTATTGAAAACTTTGTGGATGAATACCTGGCAGGTCGTACTCCCAATCCCTGTGTTATGTGTAATACTCACATTAAGTGGAGGGCTTTGTTAAAAAGAGCTGATGCATTGGGTTGTGATTATATTGCCACCGGTCATTACGGTAATATTCATCAAAACGAAAATGACCGTTATTACATCAGCAAAGGAATTGATGAAACAAAAGACCAGAGTTATGTATTATGGGGACTCCAGCAGGATTTATTAAGCCGCACGTTATTGCCATTGGGTAATTACCGAAAAACACAAATTCGCCAAATGGCGATGGATTATGGGTACCCCGAACTGGCTAAAAAAAGTGAGAGCTATGAAATTTGTTTTGTACCTGATAATGATTATCGTGGATTTTTAAAGAAAAAAGTAGAAGGACTGGAAGAAAGAGTAGCTGGTGGAAATTTCGTTGATAAATCGGGGAAAATTCTGGGAAAACATAAAGGCTATCCATTTTATACCATCGGTCAGCGCAAAGGACTTGATATAGCTTTTGGAAAACCAGTGTTTGTTACAGAAATTAATCCAGATTCAAATACAGTTATGCTTGGCGATGAAGAAGACCTGAATCAAAACGAGATGCTGGTCACCAAAATCAACTGGATAAAGTATGATGGGATAACCCCTGGAATGGAAGCCATAACTAAAATCCGCTATAAAGATCAGGGCTCTTTGAGTAATTTATACCCCGAAGAAAATGGTTCCGTGAGAGTTAAATTTTACGAATCAGCCAAGGGAATAGCCCCCGGTCAAAGCGCCGTTTTTTATGAAGGCAATGATGTAATCGGTGGAGGAATAATCCAACGCAGTCACCTTATTTAAAGCAATAATTAACAGGTTTTTACGTTTTTATCCCGTTCCGGATTTACGGGATGGGATTTTATTTTGAATTGGTGGAAACGAAAC
>JBLMVP010000100.1:0-12278 GCA_050256755.1 Sphingobacteriales bacterium
ATCTGCACTCCTATTTTGCTGACTATACGTAATATGCTTTGCTCCTTTAAGTTCACTCCCTCTTCCTAATCCAAACTTGCTGATGAGCAATCCATCTTTTTTTATCTTCCCGGTGAACTCAATAAATGCATCTTCCATAGCTTCAGCTGTTCCATAAATATCCAGGTGATCTGCATCCATTGCAGTTACAACAGCAATGTTTGGAGTCAGTCGTAAAAAAGAACGGTCGTATTCGTCTGCTTCCGCCACACATACATTTCTTTTGCTGCTCCAGAAATTGCTATTATAGTTCACTGCAATTCCACCAAGAAAAGCATTACATCCATAACCTGTATGACGCAGTATATGTGCAATCATAGTAGTGATGGTTGTTTTACCATGTGTTCCTGCCACGCATATATTAAAAGAACTGTTTGTTACCGCATCCAGCACCTCGCTCCTTTTATACAGCGGATAATTATTTTCTTTAAAAAAAATCAACTCGCTATGTTCTTTTGGTATGGCCGGTGTATACACGACCAGTTGAACATTTTTCGGAATGAGTGAAACGTTATCTTCATAATGTATTTGCATTCCGCCTTTTTCCAATTCACCTGTTAAAGTGGTTGGCGTTTTATCATAACCGTACACTTTAGCTCCCTGCTCATTAAAGTATCTTGCCAATGCACTCATTCCAATACCTCCTATACCCACGAAATACACAACGCCCCCATCCTCCAATGGGGAGTTTTTAAGTCTGTCAATGATCTTTTGTAGTTTTTCACTCATCAGTATTTACCTTATCGCCCTTTCAACTTATAAACTTTTTATACTTATATACTTTAAAACATCAGTCGCCACTTTCACATCTGCATCTGCAATTCCCAGCTTACCGATATTCTCCTTTAATTCATTTTGTTTTGTTTCATCTTTTGCCAGTTCAATAACAGTACTTATTAATTTTTTATCCGCTTCACTGTCTTTAATCATTAAACCTGCATTCCTGTTAACTAATTTCATAGCATTTACCGTTTGATGGTCTTCCGCTGCAAAAGGAAAGGGTACAAATAAAACGGGCCTTTTTACAACGCAGAGTTCCGCAATGGCCATTGCACCGGCTCTTGATATCACCACATCTGCTGCTGCATAGGCGTTTTCCATTTGATTAATAAAGTCATTCACCCACACATTACCCCTTCCTTTCGCAATTGTTTTGGCTTGTTCCGCATAGGCTTTCCCGGTTTGCCAGATGAGCTGCAAATTGTTACTGCTAAACTCATCAATATTTTTAGCGATGGCCTCATTAATACTTTTTGCACCCAAACTTCCACCAACAGCAAAAATTGTTTTCTTAGAAACATCCAGTCCAAAAAATTTTATTCCTTGTTCCCTGCTTACTGTTGACTGTGCAATAGCTGAGCGAACAGGATTACCGCTGATGATAATTTTATTTGCCGGAAAAAATTTCTCCATTCCATCTGTTGCCACAAAAACTTTTGTCGCTTTTTTCCCCAACAGAATATTACTCTTGCCAGCAAAAGAATTAGACTCATGAATGAATGTGGCAATTCCTTTACTCTGGGCATAACGCAATACTGGAAAACTGGAATAGCCACCTACGCCAATTGCTGCATCAGGTTTAAACGCTGCAAAAATTTTCCGCACCTGCAAAAAACTTTTTATGAGTTTAAAAGGCAAACCAATATTTTTTATCAAAGAACTCCTGTTAAATCCCTCAATATCTAACCCTTCTATTTTATATCCTGCCTGTGGTACTTTTTCCATTTCCATTTTTCCCTTAGCACCCACAAACAATATTTCTGTTTGAGGATTTATCTTCCTTATTGCATTGGCAATCGCTATTGCCGGGAAAATATGTCCGCCAGTTCCGCCACCTGCTATAATAATTCTATTGTTCATCAAGCTTCTTCTTTAGCAAGTTGTGCTTTACCTTCCAACTGTTCCACGTTTCTTGCTACACTTAAAATAATTCCTATTGCGAGACAAGTAAACAAAAAAGAACTTCCGCCCATACTCACCAGCGGCAACGTAACACCCGTTACGGGGAACAGGTTAACATTTACTGCCATATTCGTAAGGGCCTGTATTACTAAAGTGAAACTTAATGCTACTGCCAGGAATGCCCCAAATGCATAGGGACATTTCCGGAATAATTGAATACTCCGGAATAAAAAAATAAGATAAATGATGATAACAAAAGCACCACCAAACAATCCATACTCTTCGATAATTATCGCATAAATAAAGTCGGAATAAGGGTGTGGTAGAAAATTTCTTGCGTCACTATTACCGGGGCCTTTACCAAAAGTTCCACCTTCAGCAATAGCAATCTTTGCCTGCTGCACCTGGTATGCATCTTCTCCCTTTTTAGCGTACATAAAATCCTGTACCCGTTTTATCCATGTAGGGAAACGGCCAACAGAAAGTATACCCGGCAATTCTTTTGTTTTGCTTTCTTCTTTATCGTAATAAATTTTTGCTATGAGTAAAAGAAACAATACCGGTATCATAGCAATGCCAATCACCGAAAGAATATGTTTCATGCTTGCCCTGCCGATAAAAAGCAATAACAAACTTGTTGCTCCAATTAATAAAGCGGTTGATAAATTGGCCGGAGCAATTAAAACACAAATAACAGCAACAGGAGTTATCACCGGAATGAATCCTTTTTTTAAATCTTTTATTACATCCTGCTTGCGGCTTAATAAAAGTGAAAGGAATGTAAACAGTGATAATTTGGCTAAATCAGAGGTTTGAAAAGTAAGATTAATAACCGGGAGACGAATCCAGCGGCTACCTTCATTTAATCTCACACCAAAAAACAATGTGTATAATAAAAGTGGGATAGATAATAAAAATAAAATCTTTGCCACTTTTGCATATATAGTGTAGTTCACCCGGTGTGCAAAATAGATTACTATCATACCTAATGCGATAAAAGCAAATTGCTTAAATAAATAAACTTCCGTTCTTCCCCGGTACAATTTATAAGCTAATGATCCGGTAGCGCTGTACACAACCAGCAAACTTACCAACGCCAAAACAATTACAGAAGCCCAGATAACTTTGTCACCTTTTGTTCTGCGCAAAATATTGTTACTCATCCCCCCGAAAGAAGAATATTCTGATGCCGCTATGTCTTTAAAAAACTTCATTCGTTATTTCTTATAAATCTTTAACTGCATTTTTAAACTGGGTACCGCGGTCTTCATAGTTTTTGAATAAATCAAAGCTGGCACAGGCAGGGCTTAACAATACTACATCGCCCTTGTTTGCTAAATGAAACGATGCCTGCACCGCTTCCTGTGCACTGGCTGTGTTAACAATAACTGAAACTTCTTTTCCAAATGCCTCATGTATCTTGGTGTTATCTACACCCATACATACAATTGCTTTTACTTTTTCTTTCACTAATTCCATCAACACAGAATAATCATTGCCCTTATCCACTCCGCCCAAAATCAGGATGACTGGTTTGCTCATGCTCTCCAGTGCATACCAGGTGGAGTTTACATTGGTGGCTTTACTATCATTAATGTATTCTACGCCACGTACAGTAGCCACCGGTTCCATCCGGTGTTCCAGACTTTCAAATGTTGTAATAGCCTCCCTTATCTTTTCCTTTCGCAATCCTAATGTGGACGCCGCAATGCCTGCTGCCATAGTGTTATACTGGTTATGTTTTCCTTTAATGGCGAAATCATCCACACTCATGGTTAGCTTGTCGTCGTTAACCGCGACTGTCATTTCATTGTTACGGATGAATGCGCCTTTTGGTACTTCGTGGTTCATAGTAAATGGTAATGGGTTAGATGAAATATTGAATTTTGTTAAGTTTTGCATGGTTACAGGATCATCTTCACAATAAATAAAATAATCTCCCGGCTGTTGATTCATTCCTATCTTAAACTTTGATGCGATATAATTTTCAAACTTATAATCGTACCTGTCTAAATGGTCTTCGGTTATATTGAGCAGCACTGCTATATCCGGTCTGAAAGTTTTTATATCATCCAATTGAAAACTGCTTATCTCCGCTACATATACTTTTTTGGGATTTAATGCTACTTGCTTAGCAAAGCTTATTCCTATGTTACCCACCAATGCACAATCCAGTTCTGCTACTTTACACATATGGTAAATAAGCGATGTACAAGTGCTTTTACCGTTGCTGCCCGTTATGCCAATGACCTTACTGCTCCCTTTATACCTGTATGCCAGTTCTATTTCACTGATAATATCAATTCCTTTCTTTCTTATCTTTTTCACTATATCTGTTTTTTCCGGTATTCCCGGACTCTTCATCACTTCATCTGCATTTAATATTTTATCCTCGCTGTGTTTTTCTTCTTCGTACTCAATTTCAAAATGGTCTAACTCCATTTTGTATTTATCATCAATCCTTCCTCCGTCAGAAACAAATATATCATACCCCTTTAGTTTAGCCAGTATAGCTGCACCAATACCACTTTCACCACCGCCAAGTATGACGAACCGCTTGCTCATTGCTGAAATAATATTTATTCAATTGGTTTTTCATAAAAAATCGGTTCTTCATAAGCATGGGTTAGTATTGGGTTTGTTGATTCTCAGGGATACGTCCTACTACGAAAAATCACTAAAGAACTGCCTGGCTTTTCAATAGTTCATTTATTATCGTTAGCGAATTTTTAAACTTACAATCGAAAACACCACACAAAAAATTGTTACTATCCAAAATCTTACCGCTATCTTACTTTCATGGTACCCCAGCTTTTGATAATGGTGATGCAGAGGGCTCATTAAGAACACTCTTCGACCTTCGCCATATTTTCTTTTGGTGTATTTGAAATAAGTAACCTGTATCATTACACTTAAATTTTCTATCAGAAACACTCCGCAAAAGATTGGTATCAATAATTCTTTCCGAACGATAATAGCTAAAGCCGCAATAACTCCACCGAGAGTTAAACTTCCCGTATCTCCCATAAATACCTGTGCAGGATATGAGTTGTACCAGAGGAAACCTATGGTAGCTCCAATAAATGCAGCGATGTAAATAGTTAACTCTGCCAAATTGGGTACATATAAAATATTCAGGTATTCTGCAAAGCGGAAATTGCCGCTTGCATAAGCAAACACTCCAAGACAAGCTCCAATGATAGCGCTGGTTCCAGTTGCCAATCCATCTAATCCATCAGTAATATTTGCTCCATTAGAAACAGCTACTACAATTATTATTACAATGAGGGTATACAGAATCCATGTTAATCCTTCTCTCCAGCTTTGTGGTAATAATTTAGAATAATTAAATTCATGATTTTTTACAAAAGGAATGGTAGTTACTGGTTCTTTTGCCACCACAAAAACTTTTTCTTTACCATCAAACTTCACCACTCTTACTCCTGTTGTATCTGCCGGCATTCCTTCGCCTGTATATTCTCTCCAAACTTTAGTATTGTCGTTGAACAACATTACCACTGCTACTGTTATACCTAAAACCAATTGGCCTAAAATTTTAAACCAACCTGCTAACCCGTCTTTATCACCTTTCTTATAAGCAACGCCTTGTTGCTGAGCAATCCTTCTTGCACGGAGTTTTAAATAATCATCAATAAAACCAATCATACCTAACCAGATGGTAGCAAAAATCATTAACCGCACATAAGCTTTATGTAGATCTGCCAGAAGTAAAGTCGGGATAAGAATTGCGAAAATGATAATAAGACCTCCCATTGTTGGTGTTCCTTTCTTTTGCTGTTCACCAGCCAATCCTAAATCGCGTACGGTTTCACCAACTTGTTTTTTCCGGAGATAATTAATCAGCTTACGACCAAAAACTGTTGTAATCACCAGTGAGAGTATCACAGCAATCAGCACCCGGAAGGTGATGAAATGAAACAGCCTGTCGCCAGGGAAACGTATCCCATGTTGATTCAGCCATTCAAAAAGTGAGTATAACATTTAGTTCCTGGTTTTGGTTTTTAGTTCATAGAATATTGCTCAACGGTTCTTCAATTTTTATTTTTCCATCATCTCAAACATTCCTTTCAGTACTTGTTTATCATCAAAAGGATGTTTTACTCCTTTTATATCCTGGTATTTTTCATGTCCCTTTCCTGCAATCAAAATAATATCTTCTTTATTTGCCAAAGTCACTGCTGTTTTAATAGCTTCTTTCCTGTCAACAATGGATATATATTTTCTTTTGGCTGCGGTGCCCAGTCCTTCTTCCATATCCTTTAATATCTGTTGCGGATCTTCGCTTCTTGGATTATCAGAAGTAAAAATCACTTTATCACTATGTTCACAGGCAACTTCGCCCATAACAGGGCGTTTTGTTTTATCCCTGTCGCCGCCACAACCAACAACAGTAATTACCTGCTCGTTTCCTTTGCGTAATTTTTTAATAGTTGATAGAACATTTAATAATGCATCCGGTGTATGAGCATAATCAACAATACCAATCACCTGCTTTTTTGAAGAAATGAGATAATCAAATCTTCCTTCAGCACCGGTGAGGTTACTTAATACCTGCAATACATCTACTTTATCTTCTCCCAACGAAACTGCCGCACCATATACTGCAAGGAGGTTGTATGCATTGAATTCCCCAATCAAACGGAAATGAACTTCCTGTCCATTAATATCCATTATCAACCCTGTTAAACTATTTTCTAAAATCTTTCCTTTAAAATCAGCCATCGTTTTCAAACTGTAAGTCAGTTTTTTTGCATACGTGTTTTGAATCATTACCAATCCTCTTTTATCATCCAAATTGGTAATAGCAAATGCAGAAGAAGAAAGATGATCGAAAAAAGATTTCTTTACTCTTATATATTCATCAAATGTTTTATGATAATCTAAATGGTCATGTGTGATATTGCTAAAGATGGCTCCCGCAAATTGCAACCCTGCGCTGCGGTGCTGATGAATGGCATGCGAACTATTTTCCATGAACACATGTGTACAACCCGCTTCAACCATCTGTGCCAGTAATGCATTTAATGTTACCTGGTCAGGTGTTGTATGAGTTGAAGGAATAATTTTATCAGCAATTTGATTTTGCACCGTCGAAATCAACCCACATCTCAAACCCAATTCACTAAATAATTTGAATAATAAAGTAGCGATGGTTGTTTTTCCATTAGTCCCCGTTACGCCAACTAATTTTAATTTTTCGCTTGGGGCTCCATAAAAATTATGAGCAACAAAACCTGCAGCCGCAGCAGAATTTTCAACCTGTACATAAGTAACAATAGCATTAATCTCTGCCGGTATTTCTTCACATATAACTACAGCAGCGCCAGCTTCAATTGCTTTGCTGATGTATTGGTGCCCATCAATAGCAGAACCTTTGATAGCGATAAAACAGGAGCCTTGTTTTACCTTGCGGGAATCAATTTGTAAATCATTTACAGCCGTTGCCAGGTTACCCTGTACTGAGCGAATGCTTACTTTATATAATATGTCCTGCAATATGGCCATTAAACTAATTGTATTATTATTGCTTGTCCTTTGTTTATAGTTGTTCCCGGTAAAATAGATTGTGCTATTACTTTACCTCTCCCTTTTATTATTACTTTCAGCCCTTTATTTTCCAGCATATTGATGGCATCTTTTAATCCATATCCTTTTACATCCGGAACAACACTGGCTGCATCTGTTATGGCATTCATTCTCCAAACTCTGTTATCTGCAGAATCATTTACTACATTCATCCAAACTGAATTACCTGAATTATTGAATGGAATTTTAAAAGGTGAACTTATGCTTTGCACATCATTATTTAAACCAACAAAACTATATCTTGAGCTGTCTCTATTTTGCAGAGCAAGGTTATTGGGTTGCTGTAAATTCAATACATAAAGTTTATCTGATATTTCACGAAACACCGTACCCGCAACAGCGCCACCATAATAATTAGCCGCATGTGGTTTGTTCTTAATTACCACTATGCAGGAATATTTTGGATTATCAGCAGGGAAATAACCAGTGAAGGCTGCCTGGTAAACACCATCTGTATATTTAAATCTTCCGTCGTTTACTTTAGCTGTTCCCGTTTTACCAGCTACCTTGTATGCTGCACCCTGAAAAACGGGCTTACCTGTTCCTTCTGTTACCACTGCTTCCATACATTCTTTTAACTGGCGAAGTGTTTCTTCACTGCAAATTTTTTCATTTATCACTTGTGGTTCCACTGTTCTTAAAACCTGCCCGCTTCTTTCAATCCTGCTTACCAAATAGGGTTTCATCATCTTACCATTATTGGCAACAGCATTATATACTTATAGCAATTGCAATGGACTTAACATGATGTCGTAACCAAAACCCATTGATACCAGTGTTTGATAATGCCATGTTTTTTTGTTGGAAGGATTTTTTACAGTTGGCCTGAACTCTTCATTTAAATCAACTCCAATTCTTTTTGTCAATCCCAGCTTTTCAAAATGCCGGTAATATTGTTGTGGATTTTTTACATAATACTGGTAGGCCAGTTTGCTCATTGCTACATTGGAGCTATGTGCAAAAGCTTCTTTAATGGTAACCACTTCCGGGCTATGATGATCATCACGGATGGTTCTTCCATCCAGTTCCCATATGCCACCACCTATATTAATATTATCATTGATAGTAACATATTTGTCTTCCAGCGCATTCATTAGCGTAATCAACTTGATAGTTGAACCCGGCTCCGAAGTTTTAATAGCATAATTATCCCATTCATAATATTTTCCGTATAAATACCCAAGATTAGCAATAGCTTTTATTTTACCCGTTTGAACTTCCATCACCACACATGAACCTTCGAGTGCTTCATTTTTAACCATCATATCCATTAATGCATTCTCGGCTATATCCTGGATATTTACATCAATGGTGGTAACAATATCTTTCCCGTTCTCTGCTTCAATCTCACTTCCCTCTACCGGAACACGAACACCACCCGCTATGTATTTTACCAATCGTTTGCCACTTTCACCACGTAAAACAGAATCGTACGTTTTTTCCAGCCCTACATTTTTTGTAGAATCTTCTCTTGATAAACCAATTGTTCTGTTGGCTAATAATCCAAATGGAGTTAAACGTTGGGGAACAACATCAGCAATAAAACCACTTTTGTTTTTGCCCAATCTTACTAATGGAAATTCGCGGAGCAATTGATATTGCTGAAATGAAATTTTCTTCTTCAGCAAATAATACCTGTCTTTAATACTGTAAGCCTTTTGTAATTCACGTTTATACTCTTTTGCAGTTTGATCGGCAAACAAACGGGCCAGGCAAAAAGATAAAGAATCAATATTATCTTTAAACCGTTTACCATTTTTCTCCCTCAGCCCATCCGCCATAAAATCAATAAAAATATCATACTTGGGGAGCGAAGTACTAAGCATTTGTCCGTCCTCACTGTAAATCGTTCCTCTTTCTGCATCCACATCCTGTATGGCTGTATGTAAACTGTCTGCTAAACTCGTCCAGTATTTACCTTCAAAGCGCTGGATATAGAAAGCTCTCCCAAGTACTATGATACAAAGTATCACAATACATAAAAAACTCAGGTACACTCTCCACAATATGTCACGTTTTATTTCCAACAGTTGGCTTGGTTAATCGGTTTATTAAAAGATGTATTTTATATTCTTTTTGTTATCAGCTTTTAATTTTCATGGCATCGGCTGTTGCATCGCACTCTTCATCGTTCAATAATCCTGTTCATCATTAATCTTTTACTGTCTTCAAACTATCCACCAATTTAAATGGTGGTTCTTTTGATTCTTTCAATCCCATTGGCGCCACTGTTTTTATCAGTTCACTTTGTTTGCTGCGAAACATTATTTCACCTTTCACTGTTTTATATTCATATTCCAGTTCCTTCAATTCTTTTCCCGTCTTATTAATGTTGCGAATCATTTTATCAGCAAAGTGCCCGTTGGAGATATAAATAATTGCCAGCATGGCCATGTAAAGGAAGAAAGACATATTCTTCACTATCCAGTGATAGCTGAATAATTTCCTCCAGTCAAGCTTTTGTTCTTTATTTATTTCGTTTGCCATACAATCATTAATTATGAACGTGGCTTCATTGGGATATTCAAACTTTACGTTTAACTTCTTTACACTACACGTTCTGCTATCCTCAGTTTTGAACTGCGGGAACGCGGATTCATCTTTAATTCCTGTGCTGTAGGGACAATTGGTTTTTTTGTTATGATACGGAAAGGACTTTGCTTCGTTTCCTGCTCAAATGGGTTTTCAAAAGCTTCTTCAAATGTTCCGCTCTTGAAAAAGTTTTTCACGATTCTGTCTTCCAGCGAATGAAACGAAATAATAGCGGCACGGCCACCTGGCTTAAGGACTAAAGGCAATTGCTGCAGCATTTCCCTTAACACACTTAATTCATCATTCACTTCAATACGCAATGCCTGGAATACCTGGGCAAAGTACTTGTTAGGATTACCTTTCACCGCAGCATGCACTGCTGTTTTAAAACCATTAATAGTTTTAAGCGAACTCGATTTACGAACGTTAACGATTGTTCGGGCGAGGGTTTTTGCATTTGTTACTTCTCCATACTGCTCAAATAATTTATGCAATTGCTGTTCGCTGTATGTTTCCAGCACTGTTGCTGCCGTTAGTTCCTGCCGCTGGTCCATCCGCATATCCATTGCGGCTTCAAACCTTGTGGAGAAACCCCGTTCAGCTTCATCAAACTGGTGACTGGAAACTCCCAAATCTGCCAGCACGCCATCAACCGATTCAATTTTATGCAAACGCAAAAAACGTTGCAGGTGACGAAAATTGTGTGGAACAAAAATTATTCTCGGGTCATCAGGTAAGTTTTTTCTTGCATCTTCATCCTGATCAAAGGCTATTAGTTTTCCTTTGTCATTCAAATGCTTTAAAATTTCCCTGCTGTGACCACCACCACCAAACGTGCAGTCAACATAAATTCCGGATTGCTTAATTTTTAATCCATCAATCACCTCGTTTAATAAAACCGGTATGTGATAGTTGGATTCCAATTAATAATTTTTAATTATTCATTATTAATTGCACCCTTTCCCATTACTTCGTTCGCCAGGCTGCTAAATGCTTCCGGTGAAACAGATTCAAAGAACTGTTGGTACTTAACTTTATCCCAGATTTCAATTTTATTTACTGCTGCAACCAGCACAATGTCTTTTTCCAATCCGGCATGTTCCAATAGGTTTTTCGGGATTAATACCCTGCCAGCACTATCCAAATCCAGGTTGATTGCCCCATTTAAAAAGTAACGTCTGAATTCCCTTACTTTGGGATCAAAATCATTTAACTGGCTTATTTGATTAAAAATGGGTTCCCAACTTTTGATAGGATACAGGCTTAAACATTTTTCAAACCCCCTGCTCAGCACAAAACGGGTGGCTTCCTCTTCCGGCAGTTGTTTTTTAAATCCAACTGGCAGCAGAAAGCGACCTTTTGTGTCCATCGTTGCTTCGTATTCCCCAAGAAAACCAATCATTTACAAGGATTTGAAAGGTAAATTACAAATTTCTACACAAAATAACACTTTTTACCACTTTATCAAGTTTTTTTGGCTTAACATTTTTTTCCACAAAGCCAAAGTCTTACTGGCATTGATTTGTAGCTTGCTTTTGGTTAATTCTTTAAAAAACACTGTGGATTGCTGTGAATAGGATGTGGATAAGCAGCAATTGCCTGCCAATTTGGTTAATTATAAATCAATAAATCTTCCAATGGCAACAGCAGGTTATTCGGGAGCTCCTTTATTAAAAAAGTTAGGTATTAAACCAATAATGAAAGTAATACTGATGGATGTGCCGGATAACTATTTTGATTTATTGGAAACAGATATTACCCGGCAGTTGTGCAAAAAGAATGATGTTCCGGATTTAATTCACTTGTTTGCTTTTAATAACAAAGCTTTTGAAGCAGGTATGAAAAAAATTTTATCCTATGTAAAAAAGAATAAACAATTAATCATTTGGGTATCGTGGTATAAAAAAAGCTCGGGCCTGGCAACAGATATTACTGAAGATTTTATTCGTAATTATGCATTACGCAATGGATTAGTTGATATTAAAGTTTGTTCAGTGAGTGATATTTGGAGTGGATTGAAATTAGTAGTGCCAGTGAGTAAAAGATAATTAAGTACTTAATGGAAAATCAATAACAAAAGTACTTCCCTTTCCTAATACACTTTCAGCTTTAATAGTTCCCTCATGAGCATCTACAATGGTCTTCACATAACTCAATCCCAAACCAAATCCTTTTACGTTATGAAGATTACCTGTGTG
>JBLMVP010000101.1:0-9230 GCA_050256755.1 Sphingobacteriales bacterium
GTGGTGAGTTTGACAATAATCAAGCGTCACGGGTAAGTTTAAATAGAGGTGGTTTGGGCGCAGGTATTGAGCCTATATGGCAAAGTGCATTTACAAAATTTTTATTGGCAGAATCGGCTATAAAATTAGGTACGGCAGGCAACCCAAGAACTTTATTAATTGAAGCTGTTTCAAGGTCGATTGCAAAGGTGCAGGGCTATCCAGCTTCAATTGGATTTGTTTTACCAACGGCTGATACAAATAGGTTAATGAATACCCCTACAAAAATTAATAATTACATTAACCAAGTATTGGTTTTATATGATGCCGCAGCTACAGATGAAGCAAGACTTGAAGTAATTGCTAAGGAGTTTTATATTGCTTTATGGGGTAATGGTGTGGATGCTTATAATTTGTATCGCCGTACACAACATCCTGCTAATATGCAGTTTACAAGATCAACAGCTCCGGGGCCATTTATTTATTCTCATTTATACCCTTCCGTTTATGTAAACTTAAATATAAATGCAGTACAAAAGGGAAGTGTTGATAAACAAGTATTCTGGGATATTAACCTTAAAACTCTAAGATAAAAATTATGTATATGAAAAAATTAACATCACTAAGTCTGTTTTTAATTATACTATTCACCGTAGTATCATGTAAAAAACTAGACATTGTATCAGACTATAAAAGTCTTGGGGTTGGCTCTTATGTAACCCTTGAAAAAGCAACGAAGCTCACACTAAATGGACTGGACATTGCAAATTCATCGGTTAGTTTTGACGTAAAAGAAGTAGGGAGTCCGGTGGATAAAATTAAAATTTATGTTGCTGAATCAGCCACCCAGGATAAATCTTTGTGGAAATTTGTTAAGGATGTTACTTATAGTGGGGTTACTACTATAAATGTTACCGGTACTCAAATAGCAACGGCTTTAGGTCGCGCAATCGATGATTTTGACCCAGGGGAATTTCTTTATGTATATCCTGAATTAATTACAAAGAGTGGGGCTACATATAGTTTTGCCAATACGTTGGCTGGTTATGAGGCGCTTTCTGCATATAATATGGCTATGAAAGTGGAATTAGCTGTTACATGCCCTGTAGATTTTTCTGCATTTGATAACCAGGATTGGGAAGTAATAGAAGATGGATGGGAGGATTTTTCTCCAAGAATAGATCCGAACCCTAATTATCCAAGCGGAGTTCCAGGCGACGCAATAACTATCATAAAAGGACCAGGTGCTAACCAGATTACACTAGTAGATGTTTATCCTACTGCAGTTGAACACAAAGATGTTGTTGTTAATGTAGATCCTCAAACAGGACTTTGTAATATACCAAGAATAGTTTTTGGAGCTTACTCATCAACGGGGACCAGGTATGCTGTTGAAGGAAGGGGATTTGCCATTACTTGTAAGGGTAGATTGATTTTTAAGAACCTGCATTTTACTGATAAAGATGGAGGTGACCAGGGTAATGCTAATTTTATTTTAGAGAAATTTTAAAGCTAATTCTGATTTAATAAAACTGCCCCGCTATTAGCGGGGCAGTTTTATTTTCGGGTATTAAATTTTTTTAATATGAAGCATTATAAGCTTTATTTCTAACCTGCAATTTTAGTACTAAATAACGCCGGGGCAAAAGGCAGGCAAAGCCCACTCAAAGGCTACTCAAAGGCATGGATAAAGCATGGTAAAAGCGTATATAAAATAGGCTATTCAATCACATTATGTTAAGTCAATCTCAACTTAGGTTTTATTTAGGGTATCCTGCCATTTCTTTCTGGGCAAACTTTTTGAAGAGGATTGGCAAGTAAACGTATTTACTAACAGCTGTATCCATCGCATTTGTTTATGTACTTTTGCTGGTCATTAAATGTTTGCCACTATGGGTTTTGTGCCAGCTAATAAAGTCCGCATCGTTACTGCCGCTTCTCTTTTTGATGGGCATGATGCGGCCATCAATATCATGCGCCGTATCATGCAGAGCAAGGGCGCTGAAATTATTCATTTGGGTCATAACAGAAGTGTAAAGGAAATTGTAGAAGCAGCTATTGAAGAAGATGTGCAGGGAATCGCTATTACCTCTTACCAGGGCGGACATGTAGAGTTTTTTAAATACATGAAAGATTTGCTTAACGAAAATGGCTGCGGGCATATTAAGATTTTTGGTGGCGGCGGTGGAACCATTTTGCCTGATGAAATTGAAGAACTCCATAATTATGGTATCACCAGAATTTATTCTCCTGATGATGGGAGGCATATGGGGCTTGAAGGCATGATTGACGATGTAATTAAACAATGCGATATTTTTCTCAATGGCAGTGGTGAATACAAAACTGAAATGACATTGGGTGAAGCAAAAGATGTGAGAAAGGTTGCCAGGCAAATAACAAATGCTGAAAACAGGACAGCAGATAAACTCCAAAATCCAAAATCCAAAATCCCAATTCCTGTATTAGGAATAACGGGTACCGGTGGTGCTGGTAAATCTTCCGTAACAGATGAAATTGTTCGCCGCTTTCTTAATAACTTTTTAGATAAGACAATCGCTGTCATTTCTGTTGATCCCTCCAAGAAAAAAACGGGAGGTGCCTTGCTGGGTGACAGGATAAGGATGAATGCTATTTCTCATCCCCGTGCTTATATGCGTTCACTCGCTACAAGAGATGATAATACTGCATTAAGCAGTGCCGTACAGGAGGCAATAGATATTTGCAAAGCAGCGGGATTTGATTTTATTATCCTGGAATCTGCAGGGGTTGGACAAAGCGATGCATCTATTTTAGATTATTGTGACGTGAGTTTATATGTGATGACACCTGAATATGGTGCGGCATCTCAATTGGAGAAAATTAACATGCTGGATTATGCTGACGTGGTTTGTATCAACAAATTTGATAAGGCAGGAGCATTAGATGCGTTGGCAGATGTTCGAAAACAATATAAGCGTAACCATAGTTTATGGACTGCAAAAGACAGTGAACTACCTGTCATTGGCACTGTTGCCAGTAAGTTTAATGATGATGGTGTAAATCATTTGTTTGAATTGTTGCTAAAGAAAATTCAAAATAAAACCAATAAAGTATTTGGCAAATACCATTTTGCTGAAACGGCAAAAGTATCACAGGCAATTATTCCTTCCAGCCGGACAAGATATTTAAGTGAAATAAGTGAAAGCAACAGGAGCTATGATCAATTAGTAAAAGATCAATCTGCCATTGCATCAAAACTTTATCAATTAAATGGTTCTTTGAAAACTTTAAAAGAGGTGAGTGCCCCACCCGTTGTTATTGAAACAATTGAAAAACAGGTTTCATTTTATACCGAACAGCTTACACCTGTAGCAAGGAAATTAATCAGCAACTGGCCGGAAAAAATAAAAGCCTACGGGAAGGATTATTATGAATATAAAGTAAGGGATAAGGTTATTAAACAGGAAATGTTCACTATCAGTTTATCCGGAACAAGAATTCCCAAGGTTGTTTTACCTAAGTATAAAGACTGGGGTGATTTATTAGCATGGCAGGCACAGGAAAATTTCCCGGGTCATTTTCCATTTACAGCCGGTGTGTTTCCTTTAAAGAGGGAAGGTGAAGATCCTACAAGAATGTTTGCGGGTGAGGGCGGGCCGGAAAGGACAAACAGGCGTTTTCATTATGTAAGTGTTGATCAGCCGGCTAAACGTTTATCAACTGCATTTGACAGCGTAACACTTTATGGTGAAGATCCTGATCCCCGTCCTGATATTTATGGCAAAATTGGTAATAGCGGTGTAAGCATTGCTTCTGTTGACGATGCCAAAAAATTATACAGCGGTTTTGATTTATGCGATCCAAAAACTTCTGTAAGTATGACCATTAATGGTCCGGCTCCTATGCTGCTGGCATTTTTTATGAATGCAGCGATAGACCAGCAATGTGAAAAATGGATAGAAGCAAATGGCAAATGGGATTTGGTAAGCAATGCTTTGAATAAAAAATATCAAAACATAACCCAACCGGTTTATAATAATCAATCCTTCCCGGGTTCTTTACCGGAAGGGAATAATGGTCTTGGATTAAAATTGCTTGGCTTAAGCGGAGATGAAATACTGCCCGGAGAAATTTATGAACAATGTAAGCAGTCAGCCTTACAACAGGTGAGAGGAACAGTGCAGGCAGATATATTAAAAGAAGACCAGGCACAGAACACCTGTATTTTTTCCACTGAGTTTGCATTAAAATTAATGGGAGATGTACAGGAATATTTCATCAATAATAAAGTCCGTAATTTTTACAGTGTAAGTATCAGTGGTTATCATATTGCGGAAGCGGGTGCAAATCCCATCACACAATTAGCATTTACATTAGCTAATGGATTTACTTACGTAGAGTATTATCTCAGCAGGGGAATGAACATTGATGATTTCGCTCCAAACTTATCTTTCTTCTTCAGTAATGGTATGGATCCTGAATACAGTGTAATTGGCAGGGTGTCAAGACGCATCTGGGCCAAAGCTATGAGGTATAAGTATAAAGCTAATAAACGCAGCCAGATGCTGAAATATCATATACAGACAAGTGGCCGTAGTTTGCATGCACAGGAAATTGATTTTAACGATATCCGTACAACCCTGCAGGCGTTGTATGCTATTTACGATAACTGTAATTCTTTACACACTAACGCTTACGATGAGGCCATCACTACTCCAACTGAAGAGAGTGTGAGAAGGGCAATGGCCATACAGTTAATTATTAACCGTGAATTAGGAACAGCTAAAACTGAGAATTTTATACAGGGCTCTTTTGCATTGGAAGAATTAACAGATTTAGTGGAAGAAGCAGTGTTAACAGAATTTGACAGGATTACTGAAAGAGGTGGTGTATTAGGTGCCATGGAAAGAATGTACCAGCGGAATAAAATACAGGAAGAAAGTTTATTTTACGAACATCAAAAGCACACTGGTGAATTACCGTTGATAGGAGTAAATACTTTTTTAAATAAAAAAGGTTCACCCACGATTATTCCGAATGAAGTTATACGCAGCACAGCAGAAGAGAAGGAACAGCAAATAAATAATCTTCAGTTATTCTGGAAACGAAATGAAAACCGGTCAACTGAAATGCTGGAACAATTAAAGAAAGTTGCTATCAATAACGGAAATTTATTTGCAGAGTTAATGGAGACAGTAAAATATTGTTCACTTGGACAAATTACACATGCGCTGTATGAAGTAGGCGGGCAATACAGGAGAAATATGTAAGAGGAATCAAAAGTCCATTAGCATCCATTAACCCCAAAACAATAGGTTTAAAACGATCCAAACTTCCCTAAAAACTAATTGTTGATAGTTTAATTGTACTTAAGAAGGTCATTCGGCCTTCTTTTTTTGCAACCATTCATATTACTATTTTTCCCACTCATGCCAAAACAGGAGTTTACGCCTGCAACAAAAAATACTTTTGTAACATATACAGGACAAAACACTGCAACATGAAAAAGTTAATAACACTGTTGCTGATATTTATTACAACCTTATCGGCAGTTCAGTCACAAAAGATTTCGGGGATCATTAAAGATGATCAGGGAAAAACTTTATCAGGAGCAACTGTATCATTAAAAAGAACAAAGGATTCAACCCTGGTTAAGCTTGGAGTAACCAATACTTCCGGAAAGTATGAACTCCTCAATATTCCTTCTGGTAAATATTTTATTAATGCTTCTTACATCAGCCATACAGCCTATAGCACACCCGCATTTGAGGTGAGTGGCAGTGGTGATATTGCAGAACCTGAAATTATCCTGGCAAAAGCATCCGGTAGTTTGAAGGAAGTAGTGGTGAATACGCAAAAGCCAGTCATTGAAGTAAGAGCTGATAAAACAATTTTAAATGTGGAAGGAAGTATTAATGCTGTTGGGCAGGACGCACTGGAATTATTACGAAAATCTCCCGGTGTGTTAGTTGATAAAGATGATAATTTAAGCCTGAGTGGAAAAAATGGAGTACAGGTTTATGTTGATGGTAAACCATCTCCCTTATCCGGGTCGGATTTATCAGCCTATTTAAAAACATTGCAGTCTGCACAAATAGAAGCTATAGAAATTATCACTAACCCATCTGCAAAATATGATGCGGCAGGCAATGCCGGCATCATTAATATCAAACTGAAAAAAAATAAATCTTTTGGCACCAATGGCTCAGTAAACGCTGGTTATGCTATAGGGATTAATCCAAAATATAATGGTGGCGCATCTTTAAATCACCGGAATAAAAAAATAAATGTTTTTGGTAATTACAATTATAATAATTCAAAAAGTCAAAATGTTTTTAAACTCTATCGTGATTTGGTAGATACTATTTTTGATAATCGATCTGAAGGAACTTTCCAAAATAAAAGCCACGGCTTTAAAACAGGATTTGATTATTTTATTGATAAAAAAAGTACTATTGGAATAATGGTTAATGGTAACTTCAGTAAAAACGAGTTTACCAATCTTGCCCGTACCCCCATCATCTATAAACCTACCGGAATAACTGACCGAATACTGGTGGCAGATAACAAGGCGAATACAAAGCGTAACAATGCCAACTTTAATTTGAATTACCGGTATGCAGATGCTAAAAGTCGTGAATTAAATATTGATGCAGATTATGGTCTGTTCAGATTACGTAATGAACAGTGGCAGCCAAATGTTTATTATGATGCTGTAACAGGGAATAAAATTAGGGAATCAATATTGAATATGATTGCGCCTACCGATATTAATATTTATTCGTTTAAATCAGATTATGAGCAGAATTATAAAAAAGGAAAGTTAGGAATTGGTGGCAAATCATCCTATGTAAAAAGCAGTAATGATTTTCAGCGCTATGATGTTATTAATAATGCCAAAAACTTCGATAAAGAACGCAGTAATAATTTTAACTACAAAGAGAACATCAATGCACTGTATGTAAATTATAACCGGCAGTATAAAGGGTTTATGATACAGGCAGGGTTAAGAATGGAAAATACCAATTCTGAAGGAAGAAGTATTGGGCTAAAATTAGTAAACGGGAGCTTTGTTCCATATGATTCTTCTTTTACCCGTCATTACACAGGATTATTTCCCAGCGCAGCCATTACTTTTAATAAAAAGCCAACCAATCAATGGGGTATAAGTTACAGCAGGCGTATTGACCGTCCCGCATACCAGGATTTAAATCCGTTTGAATTTAAACTGGATGAATATACCTATCAGAAAGGGAATACAGAGTTGCGGCCACAGTATACAAACAGCATTAGCATTACCAATACCTATAAGTACAAATTAACTTCTACATTAACCTATAGCCATGTGAACGATGTTTTTTCTCAATTGGTTGATGTAATTGATAAATCTAAAAGCTTTCTTACCAAAAAGAATCTTGCTAAACAGGATATTATAAGCCTTAATGTAAGTTATCCATTCCAGTATAAATGGTATAGCGTATTTGGAAACCTGAATACCTACTATTCGCATTTTATTGCGGATAATGGTATAGGAAGAAAAATTGACCTGGATGTTTATGCTTTTAATATATATATGCAACATTCAGCTAAACTCGGGACAGGGTTTACTGCAGAACTTAGTGGCTGGTATAATTCCCCTTCCATATGGCAGGGTACATTTAAAAGCAAGGAAATATGGAGTATTGATGCCGGTTTGCAAAAACAATTATGGAAAGGAAAAGCGAATGCTAAAATATCTGTAAGCGATATTTTCTTTACACAGAATTGGAAAGGAGTGAGTAATTATGCAGGGCAATATTTAGTAGCCAGCGGAAATTTTGAAAGCCGCCAGTTCAAAGTAAACTTTACTTATCGGTTTGGTAACAACCAGGTAAAAGCTGCCCGTCAGCATAAAACCGGTCTGGAAGATGAAAGTAAGCGGGTAGGTAACCAGGGAGGTGGATTAAATAATTAAATGATTATAAGAACACCTGATACAATGTCCCGGCATCTGCCGGGATTTTTTTAGAGATGTATTTATAAAACTAATCCACATCAATAAGGACAGAAGGAGAGTAATATATTTTTAACCGGATTGTTTGATGATTAAACAAACCCAATACTCTTTAACATTTCCCTGCTCTTTTCGTGCTTTCTATTTCGTACATTGAAATATATGATTTTTGATTATGAAGTATAAGCAACTGTTCTTTTCTTTCCTGTTTCTTTCAATTCAACTTATTTCCTTTTCCCAGCAAAGCTGGAATTTAAAGAAAGAAAATGATGGTATTAAAGTTTATACCCGTTCTGTTGAGGGTTCAAAATTTAATGAAATAAAAGTAGAATGTTCTATATCGGGCACATTATCACAATTGGCTGCTTTGTTACTGGATGTTGAAGATCATGTTAATTGGGTGTACAGCTGCCGGTCATCTTTATTGGAAAAGAAGATAACTGATACACATATTATTTATTACACTGAGGTAAACGCTCCATGGCCCTTAACAAACCGGGATTTATATATTGATTTGGATATAACACAGGATTCTATAACTAAAATGATGACAGTTGTCGCCACTGGGTTACCCAACTATCTGCCTCCTCACGGCAAATTGATAAGAGTGCCATTATCAAAGGCGATATGGCATATTAAAGCCATTGATAAAACTTTATTACAGATTGAATATAATGTGCAGGTTAATACAGGTGGTTCCGCCCCGGCCTGGATGGTTAATATGTTTTCTACTAAAGGACCGTACGAATCATTTAAAAACTTAATGGGACGGATGCTGTTACCAGACTACCGGCAATCCAAATTTAGAGCTATCAGGAATTAATAAATTTTATTTATCAGCACAACAGATAATGTTTTTAAAATATTCACTGATTTACCTGCAGGCAATTGAGATAAATGCCATTGCAAAAGAGTATAAATCCATTTCTTAATAATAATGTAACTTCCCCTTTCCATAGGTTTAATTAACCTGTGTGCTTTGCCAAACATTAATAATAATTCATCGTTGTTTGCTTTACGATTGCAGGTCATGTGATTAGGATGCGGTAAAAATTTATACATGACAGCAGAACATCAACGGCTCGCAGTAAATGCAGGAAAAGAAATTCCATTGGCACAATGGGGACCTTACCTGAGTGAAAGACAATGGGGCACTGTAAGGGAAGATTACAGTGAATATGGTGATGCATGGAATTATTTACCTTTTGATCAGGCTCATAGCCGTGCCTATTTATGGGGAGAAGATCGATTGGCTGTAATCTCCGATTTTTTTCAAAAC
>JBLMVP010000102.1:0-3629 GCA_050256755.1 Sphingobacteriales bacterium
TTGCGGGTTTCCTATTATACTATCAATTGTTTTGCCACTTTTAGCCACTTCTTCTGCCCACATCTCAGTATAAGAACTATAATTATTCAGCCCTTTATATTTAACAGAATTATTAAAATTAACGGTTTGAGTAAAAACAATACTGACTGCCTGTGCACCTTTAGAGGATTTTCTTAAACCAGAGCCAATTACGAATCCCACCGGGCCTAAACCAAAAACATTCTTTTTTTCTTTAGTGGTTGACTCACGGTATAGGCCTTTATTATTATTTAAATAAAAGCCGGGGGTAAAAACAAATTCACCAGTTCTGTAAAAACCAAGGCCGGCCGGGTTAACATAGGCGGCATTGATATCGCCACCCAAAGAACCCATTGCACCGCCAATTGCTAAATTTCTCGCCGTTCCGTATTGAGGATAAAAAGAATAGTTCAGAACATCTGCGGGATTTTGTGAAAACAGATTTATACTGAAAGAAAGAAATAACAGAGGTAAAATTTTTTTCATAAAGAAAGGTTTGTCATTAACACCAATATTTCATTTGATGCATTAGGTCGTTTTATTTTTCCTGATGTAATCTTTATCCTTTACCATTCCTGGCAGGTCTTGAGGATGTACTGCCACTGGAACTGCTGCCACTGCTCCTTGAAGATCCACCACTGCTGTTTGAGGATGAAGGGTTATAAGTTCTGTTATTATTTCCGGAGGAAGAACTGCTGCTACTTCCGGATGGAGTAAATATTTGACGAAGGAAAGATCCAACGCCACTTCCCCGGTTACTGTTATTATAAACTCTCGTTGGGTTATTTGTTTTATTTATTGTAAAACCACTTTTTTCATTATAAGTAGTGGGAACCGTATTGCTGTTTCCAAAATTCCTAATAGGGGGTTTGTAATTAAATGTTTTGGCGGTTGTGATGTTGGTTGAATAAGATGGATAAGGAGCATAGCACCATGAGTTATAACTATAATACCAGCCGGAATTGGTGTTCCATGTCCATGGGTTATTCCAGCCATATCTCCAGGAATTGCTCGTTTGCCAGTTGTCGTAATACCAGTCATCGTTGCAGGCGCAATAGCGGGTACGGTTATGCATTTGCATACGCAGACGGTAATCATCCAGACTATAATAATCTTGATTCTTTCTTCTTTCATCCTCATTTTCTACTCTCACATACTCGTCCGGTTTTGCGGGAGAATAATAAACATCGTCAGGAGTTTGACCTGTTTTATAGGCCGTGGCGCAGCTGCTCAATGAAGCAGTAGCCAATCCAAGGAGTAAAATTCTGGTGTTCATAACCGGAGGTTTTAATTGTTTATGATATGAAGTTACTACTTTTGCGGTTCTGCTGAAATAGCCTCAAATCTTTAACCAATAGACAAATAATATTGCCGTTTTGCTGTTAAAGATTGTATAAATAAATGCCTGGTATTAAGCTATTTTTGGCGCTATTGAAAAAAGCTGGAAAAGAAAAATTATGGCAAAAGAAATTACATCAAGGGCACAGGATTATTCGCAATGGTATAACGACCTTATTTTGAAAGGAAACCTGGCAGATTATTCTGCAGTGCGTGGCTGCATGGTAATTAAACCTTATGGTTACACTCTATGGGAAAATATGCGTGACCAATTGGATAGAATGTTTAAGGAAACAGGTCATGTGAATGCCTATTTTCCTTTATTTATTCCAAAGAGTTTTTTAAGCAAAGAGGCGGCACATGTGGAAGGATTTGCTAAAGAATGTGCAGTAGTAACGCATTACCGTTTGAAAAATGATCCAAACGGTGGAGGGGTTATTGTAGATCCGGAAGCGAAACTGGAAGAAGAATTAATTGTTCGTCCAACATCAGAAACCATTATATGGAACTCTTATAAAGACTGGATTCAATCCTACAGGGATTTACCATTGCTGATAAATCAATGGGCCAATGTGGTAAGATGGGAAATGCGAACAAGGTTGTTCTTACGTACTGCAGAATTTTTATGGCAGGAGGGACATACTGCTCATGCAACGTCAGAAGAAGCAGTAGCTGAAACACTGCAAATGCTGAATGTGTATGCAACTTTTGCAGAAGAATATATGGCTGTGCCTGTAATTAAAGGTGTAAAAACAGAAAGCGAACGTTTTGCCGGTGCAGAAGATACTTATTGCATTGAAGCGTTAATGCAGGATGGTAAAGCATTGCAGGCTGGCACCTCACATTTTCTGGGGCAAAATTTTGCCAGGGCATTTGATGTGAAGTTTTTAAGCAAAGAAAATCAACTGGAATATGTATGGGCCACATCATGGGGAGTATCAACAAGATTGGTTGGTGCATTGGTAATGGCACATAGTGATGATGATGGATTGGTATTACCTCCGCGTATCGCCCCGTTACAAGCTGTGATTGTTCCAATCTATAAAGGTGAAGAATCAAAACCTGTTATTGATGCAAAGGCAAATGAATTATTAAAGCAGTTGAAAGCAGCAGGTATTTCGGTTAAATATGATAACAGTGATAATCGCCCCGGGTGGAAATTTGCTGAGTATGAATTAAAAGGCGTGCCGGTTCGTATTGCATTAGGTGCAAGGGATATTGAAAATAATATGGCAGAAGTTGCCCGCAGGGACACAAAAGAAAAGAAAAGTATTTCACTGGATGGATTTGCCATAACAATAAACGAGTTGCTGGAAAATATTCAGCAGAATATGTATAACAAAGCCAAAGCCTACCAGCAGGAACATATAACCAAAGCAGATAGCTGGGAAGAGTTTAAAAAAATACTTGAAGAAAAAGGTGGCTTTATCTCAGCTCATTGGGATGGAACTGCAGAAACAGAAGCTTCCATTAAAGAAGCAACCAAGGCAACTATCCGTTGTATACCTCTTGATAATATAAAAGAAGAGGGCAACTGTGTATTTAGTGGCAAGCCTTCCATACAAAGAGTGTTGTTTGCCCAGGCGTATTAAAGTTTGTGGTTAGATAAATAGTTTAGTCAGGCAATTTTTTGTTTTGGATAAACTTATTATCTTGGAAGAACAAACCTTTAACCAAAACTAATTTTATGGAGCAACAACAGGAAAAATCATTGTTTGATTTACAACTGGATTCATTCAGCCAGGCTTATTTAATGGAAACAGCTAAATGGGGAAAGTTCTTAGGGATAATGGGTTTTATTGGTTGTGGCCTGTTAGTAATAGTGGCAATTTTCATGGGTTCAACTTTTGCATCATTACGCAGCCAATTTGGCGGTATGGGCGGAATGAGCGGAGGGGTAATAACCATTTTCTATCTTTTATTTGCCATGCTTTATTTCTTCCCTTGTTTTTACCTCTACAATTTCTCAGTTAAGATGCAGTCTGCTTTACGTAATAACGATCAGATGGCTTTGCAGTCCGCATTCGCCAATCAAAAATCCTGTTACAAGTTTGTGGGAATATTAACCATTGTAGTAATGTCGTTATATCTCCTGGCAATAATTTTTGGAGTGTTGTTTGCTGCTTCAATGAAAGTTTAGTTTTACTTAAAAGTTTTTTGAACTGAAAATGATAAATTACATCCCGATACAAATTCGGGATGTTTTATTTTAAGATCAAGTATTTTGCTTTTATCAATTATCGCCATTTCGTTAACTGGTTGGAAAATCATTT
>JBLMVP010000103.1:0-3658 GCA_050256755.1 Sphingobacteriales bacterium
TACGCGGGGTGATAAACTTTATTAATTGCTTAGCTTATAAACTACGCCGGGGTTGGGGTTCATGTAAGCAGCAGTTTTTCTCTGTCACATTTAGGGAAACATTGTTTTTGTCGTTCCGTCAAAGAGGTCAACCCAGCAGTAAAAATTTAATGCTAAGATTAAAACATTCACTATTGAAAATACTATTGTCAGATAAAATAAGGTTGAGTTTGATTGATGTTGTCGGTTAGCCATTTGTCTTAAAATAGTTTTACCGAAAAAATATGTCAGGCCTAAGATTATTGGTGTCGTAACCCAAAAAGCTTTTTTATACTCCATAAAATTGTCGGCAAGGACAGAAAGCAAGAACATTGTCAATCCAATGTTTATTGCCGTCAACATTACAAGAGCAACTATTCTTTTTGTTGTCGCAAATTTTAAAATTTTGTCAATAGAGGATTTGTCAACCTGTAAATGTTCAAGAATGAATCTTGCTTTTTGAGGGTCATTGTGTTTGGATTTGTCAAACTCGTCCATGAGTCCTGTCGTGAAAAGTCTTTCATTAACAGTCATGCCATGGATACCTTCGACTTTATTGATAGCTACTAAAATTTCAACTTCTGTCATGGTGTGGAGTGTCGCAATAAAATTGCTGCTTACACGTAAATTTATGATATAATACGATATCCTTTATAAAATAATATACTTGAAAACCAATAGAATAGTGTTAGTCATTTTTGTATTGTCGTTAGGACAATTCATCTAAGCAATTCTTTCAATCAGCTCAGTATAAATACTTATTCACTGGCGTTAGTATTGCTTCTGCCGCTTAAAGAAGAGCCTTTTACGTCAGAAGAAAGGCTATGTTCGTCGGGCAAATGGTTTCGGCTGCGAAAGAACAATTGAAAAATATTCTGTTAAGGTTATGAACTGGAATTATTATGAAGGCAAAGAAGTCAGTCCTCCATTGCTAAACTTCTTTCTTGTGCAGAATGGGGGAGGTATTGGTTCGATGAGATTCCTGCATTGACAGCAATGATGTGAATGGGAAAGGAATGATGGGCAGTGGCTGGCGAGGCTTCTTTCTTAGTTTGGTTCTAAAGAAGCTGTTTAGGCCTGGAGATTTTTTTAAATGCTTCTCCTAAATTATCAGTTATATCTCCCGCAATCATCGCTTCCTGCGAAAGTTTTTCCGCAGCAATATCACCGGCCAGTCCATGTAAATAAACGCCCATAACAGCACTTTCCAACGGAGTATAGCCACGGGTCAGTAATCCTAAAAGAATTCCTGTTAATACATCGCCGCTGCCAGCGGTTGCCATACCCGCATTGCCGGTTGAATTAAAATAACCTTTGCCATCCGGGCAGGCAATAAAGGTATAATGGCCTTTTAAGATAATGAAACAGTTGTATTGCCCGGCTTTACTCACGGCTAATTGTAAGCGTTCAAAATCATCAGCAGTTTTGCCAAATAATCTTTCAAATTCTTTTGGATGCGGAGTGAGTATGGAATAAGCCGGCAACTTTGATAATAATGATTGATTGGAGGAAAGAATGTTTAAAGCGTCTGCATCTGCAACTATTGGTTTTTGTGTTGAAGTAAAAACATTTTCTACCAGGTTGATATTGGACAGATATAAACCAATACCCGGTCCAATTGCAATAGCTTCATGCGGGGCAACCGGTTCAAACTCTTCCAAATAATTATTACTGCCGCTGATTTTGCTCATTGCTTCAGGTACAGCAAGCTGCATTATTTCATAACCACATTTGGGAATATAACAGGTAAGCTTGCCCGCACCACTGCGCATACAGGCTTCAGCACAAAGAACAGATGCACCCATGAATCCAATACTTCCTGTAATTAATGCTGCATGACCATAATTTCCTTTATGTGCAAATGCTTTTCCCGGCCGGTAAATATTCTTTACTAATTTTTCATCAACTAAAACGAATTGTGCATTTTCTTTTTCATAATATTCTCTCTGTAAGCCTATATCTAATAAATGAACAGAACCAACCCTGTCTTCATTTTCGGGTAACAAAAAACAAAGTTTGTATTGCTGAAAACTTAAGGTATGATCTGCCTTGATAGTTACAGCATCTTTACAGGTTTTGTCCGCAAACATTCCGGATGGAATGTCAATAGAAATTACAGTGGACTGTGAACGATTTATATATTCAGCTAATTCTGCAGTAAATCCTTCCAGAGGTTTATTTAAACCTGTTCCAAGAACAGCATCAATTACCAGATCATTTTTTTCTATTACGGGGAAAAATTCCGGTGATTGTATAAAATGAATACCTGCAGTTAATTTGTGTAAACGCCGGAGGTTAATTTGAAAATCTTCTGTGCCTTTATTTCCAAATTCCAAAATATAAACCGTAACCTTTTGACCATTCAGTAAAAGCATTCCTGCAATTGCCAATCCATCCCCACCATTATTTCCTTTACCACAAAAGATCTTAAAATTGCTATGTGCATATTTTTTAATTATCCAATCATAGCAGGCCGCGGCAGCTCTTTCCATTAAATCAATAGATGAGATGGGTTCATTTGCTATAGTATAAGCATCCCAGTTACGTATTTGCTCAGCGCTGAAAATTTTCATCTGTACTTTTTATTATCATAGTTTGCCAGATGTAATTTGTCCCCGCGGGAAGCGGGACTCATTTCATACCATAAATGTAAAAAAGCCATCCCGTATTTTATATGAGATGGCTCAACTTATTGTTTTTATGGCAGCATTATTTAGAAGAAGCGCTTCTGGCTCCAAGCCCAAACCGGACAGATACGCCGATAGTAGCCGCTCTGAAAGCAACATCTTTTACTAAGTTTAATTCCGGTTTCCAGTCAATTGATACACTCAATGGTAAATTACCCGTGAACTGGTAGTCTAATCCCAATATACCTGTGGCACCCAGGTTGTTTTCATTACCAAAGCCAACATAACCGCCGGCGCCATAATACCAGCTTAAGCCGGCCGGGCTGCCTAAAGGTGTTTTTCTTTCATACAAAGCTCCCAATGCAATATCATCTTTTAAATCAAAGATGGCTTCGATACCGTTGTTACTGTTGAAATTATATTTATAAGTAAAGCCTGTAGATAAAACCTGGTCAACACTTCCAATACGTACACCCAGCTGGTGGCGGTAATCCTGAGCATTTGTTTTTGATGTAATGGAAATTAAAGTAATGATGGATAGTAATGCGATTAACTTCTTCATGTGTAAGATTTTATTTTATTTTTAGTCACATGTTATTCGCCCCGCTCACAGCGGGGCTCATTTCATAATGTATTTGGTGTTTTGCTATGAGGCAAACGAATATGATGCCAGTTTATTTTTTTAATGCGGCTGATGGTTGTTATAGTTTTGTAAAAAGAATTTGGGACAATTGCGTGAGTAAAATTTGAAGTCTCTGATTACTTACTGAAAGAGTTCAAATTTAGACTTGGGTCTGCGGCTATCCCACCATTTAAATTCAGGAAATTTTGTAAAACTGTTATCTGCCTGCCTTATTGGAACTGTTTTACCTTTTACGTCGCTGCGGAACACGACCCGTTTTAATTCTTTATTCGAAAAATACATGTCAATCATATCGGCGGTGGTTCGGTTAACGCCAATGTAAGTGCTGTCTTTGTCCTGGGCGTAATAAATACTTTCTGCATTTCCTTTA
>JBLMVP010000104.1:0-3627 GCA_050256755.1 Sphingobacteriales bacterium
TTTGTATGGTAAAATATATTTAGAAAAAAAAAGCGATAACAAAATGAAAATTGCAGTATTCGGAACAGGTATGGTTGGAGACAGCATCGGTTCAAAATTGATTGAGACAGGACACTCTGTAATGATGGGTTCCAGAACTTCGGATAATGAAAAGGCAAAGGCATTTGTTGCAAAACACAACGGTAAAGCAGGCGCAGGAACATTTGCTGATGCAGCCGCTTTTGGAGAACTTATTTTTAACTGCACTGCAGGAGTTGGTTCTGTTGAGGCGTTGAAAATGGCAGGCGATAAAAATCTGAATGGAAAAATCATTGTGGACATTGCCAACCCGCTTGACTTTTCAAAAGGCATGCCGCCTTCACTGGCAATAGTGAATACCCATTCACTTGGTGAAGAAATTCAAAAAACATTTCCCCAAACCAAAGTGGTGAAAGCACTCAATACGATGTGGTGCGGACTGATGGTTAACCCCGCCATGATAAACGGTGGAGACCATAACTGCTTTGTAAGCGGCAACGATGCAAATGCAAAAGAAGAAGTAAAGAAGATCCTGAAGTCATTTGGCTGGAATGAAAAAAATATTCTTGACCTGGGTGACATCACCGCCGCAAGAGGAACAGAAATGTATTTGCCTTTATGGTTGCGGATTTACGGAGCAACCAACAATGGAGCATTCAATATAAAAATTGTAAGCTGACATGAACTGGTTGTTTTCCATACATTGGGCATTAGTCGCATCGTTGTGGTATTTCGGAAACGGAATACTGCACGATGTATTTGTGCTAATAAATCACAAAGGAAAATATGACAGGGAGCTTTTACGCTTACTGATGGACGGGCATGTGCTGATGCTTTCGGGTGCGGTGGTATTTATGTGCTGGCTGATGATGTTAAACAAAATTCAGTGTGGGGGTGTAATCAGTATTATAGTTGCAGCCTTCATGCTGCTTTATTGCATAATGATTTTCCCCTTCTTAAAATCATTTGGAACAATGGCCATCAGCATCATCCTGATCATCGTTTCAATCAAAGCCATCCTCAGCTTTCCAAATATTTACAACATAATGCAAAGCTACAGGTAACCTGACAGCGTTGATAAAAGCAAGGGAAGAAATCATGAATGACAGAAGCACGAGCCACTAACAGAAGTATTGGCAAAAGCGGGGCAGACTCAAGTATAATCGACAGTATATCGCTATCATCAGAGTTCGGGCTTGACTTGCTTCGCTGCATCGATATATGTATCTTCAACTTTAATAATTTCTATTGGATTTCAGTAGGCCGGGCTGGACGGAACAAGATTGCCATCTGGATAAAGCCCTGAACATTAGTGGTTATTGTAAACGACACTCCGCAAATTCCTATGTGGGCAGACACTTTGAAAACAAAATATGTTAATAGAGACCGACTTGATAACAAAAAATAATTTGCACAACGAACTTTGCATTGCTAAAATTTTAGTGTATGACAAATGTGGTTTTGACTTTACTGAATTAGTTACAGAAGACGAGAGTCAAGAATATGGGGCTTCTACTTTCAGACTGAACAGAATGAAAGTTAAATTCAGAATTTCTAAAATCACACCAACCAAAACAGGGCAGTTTGTAACAATCTGGAAACGAAATCAGGAAGGAATAACCCAACCGCTTGACTTGACAGATGAAATTGATTTTGTTGTTATTTCTTCACGAAATGGAGACAACTTTGGACAATTTATTTTTTCAAAATCTCTATTGCTTGATAAAGGAATAATGACAGCAAACAAAGAGGGAAAGCGTGGAATCAGAGTTTATCCACCCTGGGACACGGCATCAAATAAACAGGCGGAAAAAACTCAAAGCTGGCAGATAAAATATTTCCTCACAATTCACAAAGACAATTCAACAGACTTAGCTTTGACGAAGAAGTTATTTTTACATCCAAACGAAATTTGACTGATGAGAAGAACAACGAACCGCCAACATAAACTATGTAAATAAACAAATAAATTTTTGTCGTATCTACGGTTTTGCTGCTATGCAGGCGGGGAGAATAATAATCGGCTTGGTATTGCTATCAGCTAATATCCGGCAGACGTAATTCTATCCGGCATTTGTTGTTATCTTTATCATCCATTTTTAAATGGACTTCTATTGCTGATCTGACAATTATCAAATACCGCACAGCAGCAGGCCGTCTTCGTTGTGCGCCATGCATTGGGCGACAATACAAACTCCGAAATTGCCATCATTTTAAAAGTCTGCAATTACAAAATAGTTTGATTACCTTGTTTTACTCAACATTTAAACTATGAATCATTTTCAACAACCCCGTAGAAAATTTCTACAAACAGGAATTGCAGGATTTTGTACAGCATTTTTGGCTAATCTGCCAAAAATTAGTTTTGCTAAATCTCCTTTTGATAACGGTAAAGGAATTATAGTGCGGGAGGATGAAGGAATACATATTTTAACAGGCAGGCGCAAGGTGCCGATAACTATAAAAATTTCCAAAACAAAGCAGGGCATAGATGGTATTTCATTTTGCGTTGAAGATCAGAGTCCCGGGCGTAAGATGCGAATTCATAAACATTTGAATAATGATGAACTTATTTTTATTCACAAAGGGGAAGGTACATTAACTTTAGATGAAGAGACGATTGAGGTAAAAACCGGGGACGTAGTATTTGTTCCCAGGGGTGTATGGCATGGATTAGATAATACAGGTAAAGAAAATTTACTAATGGTTTTTCAATATTCGCCAGCAGGATTTGAAGAATATTTTATAGAGAATGGGACTCTAACCGGAATGCCAGCCAAAGAAAAAACTGATGCAGAATATGCGATCACCGAAAAAAAATATGGAATGGTTTATAAAGACCCCCGATAAAAGATGTAGCAAAAACGCACAACATAGCTTGCCGCAATCCGGGCTTGACATTTTACACCATCAACATTTATATTGGGCTCTAGCAGACCGGGCCGGAGGTTCAATAAATATCCTGCCTTAGCAAATACCCGAACGCAAGCGGTCATTGTAATTCTATCCAGCAGACGATACAGTATTAATTATTAAAACTTATTCAAAATAAATGAAGAAAATATTGATAACAGGCTCATCAGGGCAATTGGGCAGAGAATTAGTAAAACTGCTAAGAGTCAGCAATTATGATGTTATGGGAATTGATATTGTCACGTCACCAACTACTGATAAACTAATTGATATTCGGGATGCAGTAAAAATAAATAAAATAACAACCGGTTTTGATGCAATTATTCATACCGCCGCCATTCACGGCAAACATTATGAACTTAATTATCCAAGAGAAGAATTTATAAAAACGAATATTGACGGAACTTTCAATTTGTTAAATGCCAGTGTGTTAAATGGCATAAAAAAGTTTTTATACACAAGCACTACTTCCATTTATGGAAAGTCAATGGTAAATGACAAACAAGCAGTTTGGGTGGACGAAACATTAATACCAAGCCCGAGAGATATTTATGACATTACAAAATTGACCGCCGAGTTACTTTGCCAGGATTATTTTGAGAAAGAAAGAATTGAGACAACAGTTTTACGGGTTTCCAGGTTTTTACCCGAAGACGAAAATACCCAAGCAATACATAGACTTTACAGAGGACTTGA